>JAJFJB010000278.1 GCA_021774435.1 Alphaproteobacteria bacterium | reverse complement strand
GCCCCGGCGTCGAAGTGCTGCAGGATCTCGGTGAGTTTGTTCGGTTCAAACCGGGCCCCGGCCGCGATGCGACAGACATATTGGTTGAGGCCTGGATAGACGGTGTCAGCGGTGAATGTAGCCTCGACGGAAACGAATTGCTCGCTGATCTCATCATACGGGTTGGTAGTCGACGCGGGCCCGCGACCAAGACCGATAAAGCGACGATCGGCTATTTCGTTGCCATCGCTGATGCTAACCGTAAAATTCTACAGCGAGAGCGATTTCAGACCACGGCGCCGTTTTCAAATCGAAAGACAATTCTCTTCGAAGACACGCTTGACCTTAACATTCCGTTACCTCGAGGCACGCAGACCGACTCGTTTACGGTTTATGTCGGGCTTGAATTGTCGGAAGGGGAATTGGCTTTCAACAGAAGAAAGCGGAAGTGAAGAATGCTCGGCGCGGTTGACATTCCCTGTCAGCGCGTTAGCTTCTAGAAGCGTTAAATGCACCAGTGACCCCTGTGGGAGAGGTGGATACGTCGTTTTGTATCCGCGCCGAAGGAGCAACCACCCCGGAATCTCTCAGGCAAAAGGACCGCAGGGTAAGGGCACTCTGGAAAGTAGGTTTCGGCTTGCCGAGACCTCACCGAAGGTGAAAGCCGGGCAAGCCCGGTGATACTCTCAGGTTCGACGACAGAGCGGGGCGATGGATTCATGAAAATGAATGCCGTTGCTGTTGACCTGTACTGTCTGGGGACCAGAGATGAGCGAAGCCGGCAAGTCATCCCTTAAGCGGACTCCGCTTTACGATCTGCATGTGCGTCTGGGTGGAAAAATCGTGCCTTTCGCCGGCTATGAAATGCCGGTCCAATTCCCAAGCGGTGTTTTAAAGGAACATGTGCAAACGCGGGAAGCGGTGGGATTATTCGATGTCTCGCACATGGGGCAGCTCTATTTGCATGGAGATGGGGCTGCAGAGGCTCTTGAGGCGCTTGTGCCCGGTGAACTTCAGGGTCTGGCAACCGGCCGCACTCGATATACGCAGTTTACCAACGAATCCGGCGGCATTCTGGATGATCTTATGGTGACCCGGCAGGATGGCCGGCTTTATCTCGTTGTCAATGCCGCGTGCAAGGAAGCCGACCTTGCGTTACTGCGCGAGGGGTTGCCGTCCGACATCACGATTGAGCCTTTGGAGGATCGTGCGTTGATTGCGTTGCAGGGCCCCTCGGCTGCGACGGTCCTGGCCCGCTTTGCACCGAAGGTGACGGAGATGCCGTTTATGTCGTCGGCAGAGGTGACGATTTTGGATGCACCTTGCATTATTGGACGGTGCGGTTACACGGGTGAAGATGGATATGAAATTTCCGCTCCAGATTCCGCGGCTCTGTTGATTGGCGAGGCGCTGCTTGCCGAAGCTGAAGTGGAACCGATCGGTCTGGGTGCGCGCGATTCACTGCGTCTTGAAGCGGGGCTGTGCCTTTACGGTCATGATATCGATGCGACGACGACACCGGTTGAAGCGGACTTGCTTTGGTCGATTAGCAAGCGACGTCGCGTGGAAGGCGGATTTCCCGGTGATTCGGTAATTCAAAAACAGATTGAAGAAGGCGCGCCGCGTAAGCGGGTCGGCATCCGTCCGGACGGGCGAGCACCTGCCCGGGAAGGAACAAGGGTTTTGGATGAGGCTGGAAACGAAATAGGTACCGTCACTAGTGGCGGGTTTGGGCCAACGGTCGGCGGCCCCGTTTCCATGGGCTATGTATCACGGGACTTTTCGGCAGTCGGTACATCGGTTGCCCTGGAAGTAAGGAAAAAGGCAATGGCGGCGGCAGTTGCCGCCATGCCCTTTACACCACAACGCTATTACAGGGGTTAAAAGGAGAGGTGGAATGAGTGAGATGATGTTCACGGAGGACCATGAGTGGGTGCGGGTCGAAGGCGGTATCGCAAGAGTCGGTATCACTGAATATGCGCAAGACCAACTGGGCGACATCGTTTTTATTGAATTACCGGAGTCGGGCAAGGAGTTGGCGCAAGGTGACGATGCGGCCGTCGTCGAGTCGGTAAAGGCCGCGAGTGATATTTATGCGCCGTTGTCGGGTGAAATCGAAGACGTAAACGAAGCCTTGGACGCGGACCCAAGTGTCGTGAATCAGGACGCAGAGGGCGAGGGCTGGCTTTTTACGCTCACATTATCGGACACGGGTGAGCTCGAAAACCTCATGGATGCCGATGCCTACAAGGCGTTTGTCGCCAAACTCTAACGCATAACGAATTGGGAGAGGCGGATGCCCCGCAGTCGTGACCCGTTATCGAGACTTGAGCAGCATGACGATTTCATATCCCGGCATATCGGCCCACGGGAAGCGGAAATCGATACAATGTTGGATGCGGTTGGTCTGGACTCGCTCGACTCGCTGATTGAGCAAGCGGTTCCAGCCGGGCTACGATCCGAATCGGCATTGGATTTGCCATCCGCGCGTCGTGAAGACGATGTGCTGGATGCTCTGCGGCAGATAGCGTCACGGAATACGGTTATGCGTTCGATGATCGGTGCCGGTTATTACGATTGTTTCACACCCGGTGTCATTCTGCGCAACGTTCTCGAAAATCCCGGTTGGTACACCGCGTACACGCCGTATCAGCCGGAAATTTCGCAGGGTCGGCTTGAAGCCCTGTTGAATTTCCAGACCATGGTCATGGATTTAACCGGCATGGAAATGGCCAATGCGTCTCTGCTCGACGAGGCGACGGCGGCGGCTGAAGCGATGACGCTTTGCCGGCGGGTCGGCAAAAAGAAAAGCGATGTCTTCTTCGTCTCCGACCTGTGCCATCCGCAAACCATCGACGTTTTGCAGACACGGGCGAGGCCACTGGGCATCACTTTGGTGATTGGTGATGTGCAGCGTGACCTGCCCGGCGCGGATCCGTTTGGCCTTTTGCTACAATATCCCGCAAGCAATGGTGCCGTCGAAGATTATGCGGATATCGTCGCGTCCGCGCATGAGACCGGTGCGCTCGTTGCCGTCGCAAGTGATTTGCTCGCGCTGACTCTTCTCAGGCCGCCGGGCGAGTGGGACGCGGATATCGTCATCGGCAGTGCACAGCGGTTTGGCGTGCCGATGGGGTGCGGTGGTCCCCATGCGGCGTTCATGGCCACTCGCGAATCGTACCGTCGTTCGATCCCGGGGCGGCTTGTTGGAGTTTCGGTCGATCAGGCTGGCCGTCCTGCGCTGCGTCTCGCGTTGCAGACGAGGGAGCAGCATATCCGGCGCGAGAAGGCGACGAGCAATATTTGCACGGCACAGGTCCTGCTTGCCGTCATGGCAGGTCTTTATGCCGTTTATCACGGCCCGGAGCGCCTTACGACCATTGCCATGCGAACGCATCGATTGACCTGCATTGCGGCCGAAGGGCTCCGCGCTCTCGGTGCTGGAATAGCAAATGCGAGTTGGTTCGATACGCTTCGTGTCGAGGTGCCCGGCGGCGCGGCGGAGGTCCATGCGAAAGCGCGGTCGGCGGGATATAATTTCCGGGAGATTGATGCCGATACGGTTGGGCTGTCATTCGACGAGACCACGACGCGGGATGATGTCGCGGCAATCTTGCGGGTATTTGGTGGAGACGGAACGTTTGATATCAATCATCAAGTAAGCGCTATTCCTGACGGACTTCGCCGGGAATCCGGCTTTTGTACTCATGCGGTATTCAACAGCTACCACTCCGAAACGGAGATGCTGCGTTATTTGAAACGCCTGCAGGACAAGGACATTGCGCTGGACCGTTCGATGATTCCGCTGGGGTCCTGTACGATGAAGTTGAACGCGACGACGGAAATGGCGCCGGTGACGTGGCCTGAATTCGGTCGTATTCATCCGTTTGCGCCGATGGACCAGTTGGAGGGCTATCAGGCGCTTATCGATGATTTGGAGAGCATGTTGTGCCGCGCGACCGGCTTCGACGCGGTTTCCTTTCAGGCGAATGCGGGGTCTCAGGGTGAATTTAGCGGATTGCTGGTCATTCGTGCATATCATGAAAGCCGTGGCGAGGGCGCGCGCGATGTCTGCCTAATCCCGAGTTCGGCGCATGGCACCAATCCGGCGAGCGCGATCATGGCTGGTATGAAAGTCGTTGTGGTTGATTGCGACGATCATGGCAATATCGATGTTGCGGACCTTAAGACAAAAGCGGCAGAACATGCTGCCGTGCTGGCGGCGTTGATGGTGACCTATCCATCGACGCACGGTGTCTTCGAAGAGGCGATCCGCGATATTTGCACAATCGTTCACGATCATGGCGGGCAGGTTTATCTCGATGGCGCAAATTTGAACGCGATGCTGGGTGTCTGCCGCCCTGCCGAATTCGGCGCTGACGTGTCGCACATGAACTTGCATAAAACGTTTTGTATCCCGCATGGTGGCGGCGGGCCGGGTATGGGACCGATTGGCGTTCAAGCGCATCTGGCGCCATTTTTGCCGACCCACTGTACGCAACCAGACAAGTCGGAAGGCGCGGTTGGCGCGATCGCGGCGGCGCCCTGGGGCAGCCCCAGCATTTTGACAATTTCCTGGGCCTATATCGCCCTTATGGGTGGGGCTGGTTTACGGCGCGCGACGGAACTGGCGATTTTGAACGCGAATTATATCGCCCGGCGTCTCGATCCCTATTTTCCCGTTCTCTATACGGGGCCCAATGGCCTGGTTGCCCATGAATGTATTATCGATCTTAGACAGCTCGAGGCAGATGTCAGTATCGACGATGTGGCCAAGCGCTTGGTCGATTTCGGTATCCATGCGCCGACCATGTCCTGGCCTGTAGCGGACACCTTGATGATCGAACCGACAGAGAGCGAGTCGAAAGCGGAAATCGACCGTTTCTGCGAGGCCATGATCGCCATTCATGGGGAGATTGGCCGGGTTGCATCGGGCGCGTTGGATGCTGACGATAATCCACTGCGGAACGCGCCGCACACACTCGACGACGTCGTAAAAGATGATTGGGCGCATCCCTATTCACGGGAAGAGGCGGCGTTCCCTGCCGCGTCGATCCGTGCGAACAAGTATTGGCCGCCGGTGGGTCGAATCGATCAAGTCTATGGCGACCGAAATTTCGTGTGCGCTTGCCCACCGCTCGATGCTTATCGCGATGCCGCCGATTGAGCGCCGCGTTAGGAGATAATTAGACGATCAAATCGTCGTCATCGTCGATGAGGTTTTTCAGAGTCGAAAGATTTTGCCGCAAGGATTGCCGGCGCAGTAGTTTCTTTTGTGCCTCGGGTGGGAAATCGGTGAAGTTCACAATGTTCTTTGTGATCAGGACTTCGACCAGGTCTTCCACGATGCGCGCCATTTCCCTGTCGCTGGCGGCCAATTCGTCGCGTACTTCCTGCGATTCGCCACTTTCCAAATAACGGCGCAGTTCGCTATCGTCGCTGTCGAGACGTTCTTGCGCAATTGGTGTTGGTTTGCTGAAGACGCCGGTTATAGCGCCATTACTGTTTCTCGAGACGAAGGGCATATTTGACTCCTCCGGCAAAGCATACGAGGCACGGTTAGAGGGCTTCAATGAAAAAGCCGCCAAGAGGCGGCTTCTACATCGCAATTAATCGCAAAAACTAATGCAACTTGTTCGGCAACGATTTGATGGCGTCGTCAATCAAGGCATCCCCAGCCTCGCCGGAAAGTTTGTCTTCGAGCAAGATCATGGTTGCGGATAAGGAGACGGAGATCGCGCGGTCGCGAATTTCCTGTATCGCTGTGGCTTCAGCCTGCTGAATTTTCTCCACCGCGGACTGCTCTTGCCTTTTAAGCAGGGCTTCTAGAGCGTTTTCCGCACTCATGCGGTGCGCTTCGGCTTCAGATGTGGCTTGTGCCATCATTGCTTCGATCTCTTGTGCCGCATCACGCTGCTTGCGTTGGTAAGACGCCAGTGTTGCCTGCGCTTCCTCACGGAGCCGTTGCGCTTCTTCGACTTCGTTGCGGATCTGGGCAATCTTTTCGTCGAGTGCGCCAGTCAGGGCCGCACGGACCGGT
>JAJFJB010000277.1 GCA_021774435.1 Alphaproteobacteria bacterium | reverse complement strand
AATAAACCGCGCGGGTCAAAGTCGTTTGCGTGCCATTCTTGCGGCGGCCCTTCATGGCTGCAAAGCGGCTGTCATCTGCCAGCAAGATACGAATATGCTCGATGACACCGTCGCGCATGTCGTCGGTGAGTTCGACATAATCCGCAAACAGGGTGTCGCCATTCGGTTCAAGCACAATTACGTTCCCTGACGCCGTAACGGTATTGGTTTTCTGGTTGTAGCTCACCGAATTCGCAAAAAGTATGCGGTCGTTTTGGGTGATCTCCACATTACCTTTCGCGACGACGTTACCGAGTTCCTGGTCGTGCGTCATTTCGTCCGCCTGAATTACAGCGGGCGCACCGGAGGTTTGCGCCGAAACGCCAGTCGTCGCGACGAGTAAGACCGCCGCCAGCATTATTCGGATACCGCGAAGCACTATCCATCCTCGATATGAAACAAGGCACTCAAGCCGAGCAAAGTGCTGACGCCCGCTGGTGTCCATGCCGCCAGCAGTGTCGGAATACTTGCTGAAAGGCCCAATGCGTAGACGAGGTCGGACATGAAATATAGAAAAAAACCGCTGAAAACAGCGCCGGAGATTGACAGAGCCGCCCCGGCGCGGCCCGTTGAACGTAACGAAAATATCGCCGCGATCAGGATCATCGCAGCCAACAATAGAGGACTGGCTAATAGCGAATGCCAGTAAAGCTTATGCCGGTGACCTGAAAATCCGGCCTTTTCCAGCGTTTCTATAAAGCCTGGCAGTTGCCAGAACGACATCGTCTGCGGCGAGGCAAAACTGTCGAGAATTTTGTTCAGCGTCAGATCCGTATTGATCCGGTGCTCTGCTACAAAGCGCGCGCGTTTATTTGGCGCCGATATCCAAGCGTTCTTTATGTCCCAATAACCGTCCTGCAGTTGCGCGGTGTCAGCATCGACACGGCCGATAAAGCGATCCTCACCTTCGAAGAGAAAGATGATGACGTCCTGTAGGGACATATCGCTGTGCGCCACCCGTGTTGCATGGATGACGGATTGTCCGCGCTTATCCGATTGGCGCAGCCAAAGGCCCGTACTTGACACCGAAAGCAGACTCACAGAACGTTTTAAATGTCTTGATTCCAACTGTTCGAACTTCGATAGCATGACGGAAGCCAGCGGATTGAAGAGTGCAACCTGAATTATCCCGATCAGAACGGCGATGCCGGTTGCCGGTAGGAGTATTTGCCAAACTGAAATCCCCGCCGCGCGTGTTACGACAAGTTCATTGGCACGCGCCAGACGCCAAAATGCCAACGTTGCGCCCAACAAAACGCAAAACGGCAGCATCTGCTGCACCAAGTGCGGCAGTTTGAAGATACTCATTTGCAAGACGACCATGACGCCGATGTCGGCTTTGCCAGCCGAACGGCGCAGCATTTCGACAGTATCGAATAAAAGCGCGACACTTGTAACACCGGCAAAAACGCTTGCCAGCCAAAATGCGATATGACGTGCGAGATAGGCCGATAGGGTCGCTGAGAGTCCCATAACGAACTAGGCCGCTGGACTGAATGCGGGAACCGGGCGCTGGCGGCGTCCGGAAAGCATGTAAAATGCCATCAAAAGCGGGGCGATCGCGATGAGATAGAGCCCAGGAACGAAGCCGAGATTTCGTCCGGCAAGATTATGAAGGCTTATATGTCCTACGGCTATAAGACTGATAACGACCACCGATACGATCGTAATGCGCAGTTGACCGCGTCTGTTGAATGGTGCGGACATCAGCAATGCCAAGCCGACTGCAGCGTATGTTATAGGCAAAATCAACATGCTGATCCGGTTATGGCCTTCAGCAACGAGCTTGTTTCGCTGATGACGTTCTTCAGCGGTATCTCCTGGAAAGAGCAACTCCGGCAAATAGCGTTCTCGTGGGTCCCGCCATCGCGCATAATTTGGACTTTGGTCGGCAGAGACCTCGACCACATATTGATCGAAATACAGAAGCGAAAGTTCGCCTTTGTCTCGGTCTACGTGCTGCCTGTTTCCGTTCTTGAGAATAACGCGGGGGCCTTGCTCAGATTGAACGATCGCGCCGCGTTCCGCCATCATTGTAACCTGCTGTTCCGGGTTACGGCTGTCGTGCACAAGAATTCCGCTGAGTTCGCCGGATGCGTTTCGTTCCCGAATATAAACCGTGACGCTGTCGCCCAACGTATTGAACACGCCTTCCTGCAATAGGATTGAGCTATAATCATGACGAATAGCGAACTGCAAATCCTTGAATTCGCGGTATGACGCAGGCAGCAGGTACATGTTCAAAAAAACCATGACTACCGAAGCCAGAACGCCGGCTATGAGACCCGGTTTGGCGATCGCAAACTGACTAAGCCCGGCAGACCGGAGAACCACCAATTCACTGTCGGAGGTGAGACGGTTGTATGTAAAAATCGTTGCGCAAAATACCGCGATAGGCAGCACGATCGCCAGGAAGCGTGGCAGTAATAGGAACGCCATGTAAACGAACATCGAAAGCGGAAGACCGCGATTGATAATGAGATCAACCAGTCGCAAAGACTGAGTTAGCCAAATCGCAAAGCATAGGATGACCGTAACGAATATCGTCACGCCGATTACCTGCTTCAGCATGTAACGTGTGATGTATTTCATGGCCCTGTTATTGTCCTCTGCATGAGTAATAGCGCGGAGGAATTTGATATACCAGGGAAAATTGCCGTTGAGAATTGATCGCGATACAGCTTCGACGCTGTGTTTAGACCGCGCCGGACGGCTTATTCTCGTGTGAGATAAAATACGTGCTCGATGCCGTATTGCGAATCCGTCTTTAAGTCTTCTTCACTGGTCCAGTTCAGTCCCTCGAAATGACGGATCAAATCTTCTCGCTTAAACGAAATATCAACGACATCCATTTTTTTGTAGTATTTGATGACTTTCGTTTCTTCTGCGAAAGGCGTGAAGACGACAATGCACAGTTTCTTTCCAAAGGAGCGTAGTGCGTTGGTAAGAATTTTTTCCCATGCAGGATTATGCTCTAGCACATGACGTAACAGAATACCTTCCGCATCGCTTCTGTAGGTGGCGAGGTCGACGACCTTATCGACAAACGGGTTCTTCGTGCCGTCGACACCGATATATTCCGATTTGCAAAACAGGCGAAATCCGCCACTGCCGCAGCCCCAGTCTTCGACTGGACCGACATCGGCCATGTAGTCTGCAGCGAGCCTATAAGAGGTTTCATCCGCATAGGTCTTAATTTCGGTAAGACCTTCGTAATTGCGTTCCCATTTCCCGACGTTACTTTCCGTCCGTTGGGTATTTCCGCTCAGAGCTGACTTAATTTTTTTTAACATAGAATTGGCTCCGTTGATTTAGGGAACAGCAGGAGGATTTGCAGTATGGATTTATTCCAAGGATCGCGAAAGCGTATAGCTTAATCATTTTCCAGTCTGGCTTTAAGGTGTGAAACCAACGGTAATAAGCCTGCGAAAAGTCCGATCAGGAAGCCGTAATATCCTTCCCGATAGCCCTTTCGTTGGACATAGCACTTGAAAAAACGCGTAAAGACGCGTCGGAAGTTGCTCGCAAACGACCCAATGT
>JAJFJB010000276.1 GCA_021774435.1 Alphaproteobacteria bacterium | reverse complement strand
TGGTGCGACGACAGCAGGGTTGCGCCACGACGCCATCAAATCATCGCGCTTGTCGCCAGTTTCGACGAGATGACGTTCCTTCACATGGCCATAACCGCGAATGCCTTCCGGTAGGGAGGCGATCTGAACCGCGAGCGCGTGATTGTCGTGGTTCAGCCCCTCGACGATCTCGCTGATCATGGTCTCGTAATCTTCGATCCAGCCGCGTTCGGCGCGTCGCTCATCGGAATAGCCGAAAATATCGAACGCGGTGCCGCGCAGCCCCTTCATTTTGGCCAATAGGCGCATGACCGGGAGCATCCAGGCGCCGTAAGTCGTCTTGTCGCGCAGGCCCGTTTCCGGATGCCGCTTGGTCAGGAGCGGCGGCGCAAGGTGGAATTTCAGTTCATAGTCGCCTTCGAAGGCACCGGTGAGCTGCTTCAGGAATCGGCCGTCGGTATAGAGACGCGCAACCTCGTATTCATCCTTGTAGGCCATCAGCTTATAGGCGTAGCGTGCCACGGCATCGGCGAGACCGGCCATGCCCGGCGACTTCGTTTCCTCCGCCAGACGTGCTCGCGAAACCAAATCGCGATAACGGCTGGCATAGGCGCTGTCCTGATAGGACGTCAACTCGCGGGCGCGATGCGCGACGATGTCTTCAAGTCCTTCCGGCATTTCGCGCGCGACGACGGCGCTTTCCGCGACCTCGATTACGGCGTCCATATCGACCGCCGCCTTGCGGCCCCAGGCGAAGGCGTCCTTGTTCAGTGCCACGGCAACGCCATTTAACTCAATCGCCTGTTCGATGGCTTGGGATCCGATAGGGATCAGACCAAGCTGGTAGGCGTAGCCGAGCATGAACAGGTTGGATGCGATCGAATCGCCCAACAGACGCGTTGCGAGGCGTGTCGCGTCGACGAAGCGCGCGTGCGATGCGCCCACCGCGGCGTGTATGCGATCCGCAACCTGATCGCCGGGAAACTTCAAGTCCGGATCTCGGGTGAAATGGCCGGTAATTTGCTCATGCGTGTTGACCAGGACATGGGTTTTGTTTTCCGCCATGACGGAAAGCGCCAGATCGTCGCCGGTGACCAGACTATCGCAGCCCAGCACCAGGTCGGCGCCACCCGTGTTGAGCTTGACCGCGCCAATATCGTCTTCGTCGACGGCCAGACGCAGATGGCTCGTTACCGCGCCACCTTTTTGCGCCATGCCGAACTGATCGATGGACGAAAAGACCTTGCCTTCGATATGCGCCCCCATGGTTAGCATGGCACCAATCGTGACGACGCCGGTGCCGCCGACCCCGGCGATCAGAATACTGTAAGGCTTGCCGGGTTCGAGTGCCGGTCGATTCGGTTCGGGCAGCAGGGCGAGCTGCTCGCGTGGCGCGGCTTCGAGCCGCTTTGGCTGTCCACCCATCACACTTACGAAGCTGGGGCAGAATCCCTCGGCACAGGAATAGTCCTTGTTGCAGGCGGATTGATCGATCTGACGCTTGCGCCCAAAGGTCGTGTCCAACGGCGTCACGGACAGGCAGTTCGATTTGGCGTTGCAATCGCCGCAACCCTCGCAGACCAGATCATTGATCAAGATGCGCCGGGGTGGGTCGATCATCTTGCCACGCTTGCGGCGGCGGCGTTTCTCGGCGGCGCAGGTCTGATCATAAATCATGACGGTCACGCCGGGGATCTCGCGCAATTCCTGCTGGACCCGGTCCAGTGCCTGCCGGTGCTCGATCTGCGTATTCGGCGGCAGGTTCGAATGAGGCGAGTACTTTTCCGGCTCGTCGCTCACCATAACGACTTTCTGAACACCTTCGGCATGGACCTGCATGGCGACGGCATGTGGTGTCAGCGGGCCATCCAACGGTTGTCCGCCAGTCATAGCGACGGCATCGTTAAACAGGATCTTGAAGGTGATGTTCGTCTTTGCCGCGACGCAGGCGCGGATCGCCAGAAGGCCTGAATGGTAGTAGGTGCCGTCGCCCATATTCTGGAAGATATGCTTGGTCTCGACGAACGGTGCTTGCCCGACCCAGTTCAACCCTTCGCCGCCCATATGGCAGTGGGTCATGTTGTTGCGGTCCATATAGGTCGCCATGTAATGGCAGCCGACACCACCCATCGCGCGGCTGCCGTCCGGCACGCGGGTTGAGGTGTTGTGCGGACAGCCGGAGCAGAAATAGGGCAACCGGTTGACGCTCAACGGTTTTCGGTCGCTTGTGGCTTTCGCGCGCGCTTCCAGGAATGACACGCGGGCGGTAATGCGATCGCTGGTATGGAAGTGGGCTATTCGTTTTGCAAGGACCCGCGTCACATCGTCCGGTGAGTATTCTGGGAATATCGGCAGGATTTCCTGGCCCGACTCGTCCGTGCGGCCAACGATCCGGGGGCGCCGCCCATCCGGTAGGGCATACAGTGCGTCTTTGAGCTGCATCTCCGTCAACCGGTGTTTTTCCTCGACGACGAGAATTTCCTCAAGCCCGTCGGCGAAGGTTTGGAACAGCGCTTCGTCGGCTGGATAAGGCATGCCAATCTTCAACACGGTAATGCCAAGTTCCGCGGCTAGCGCGCGGTCGATTCCAAGTTCCTGCAAGGCCTGTCGTACATCGGTCCAGGCCTTGCCGGTTGCGACGATGCCATAGCGCGGCTTATCGCTGCCATGTGTTACGCGATTGATTTCATTGGCCCGCCCGAAACCGATCGCCGCGGGGATTTTGTAGCGCTCGATCCGTCCTTCATATTCTTTCCAGGTATCCGGGAAGCGCAGACCTAAACCTTCAACCGGCATGTCGACATTGTTGGGCGTGACGATGGAGTGGCGTTTCGGGTCGCCAATTATCGAGGCAGTGGTATCGACCGTATCTGGAATCAGCTTGAAGCCGACCCAACTGCCGGAGAAGCGTGACATGGCCCAGCCATAGAGCGCGTAATCCACGACTTCCTGCACATTCGCCGGATAAAGCACCGGCATGCGCATGTCGGCGAACAAGGTTTCATGCGCGGCGGGCGAATCGGTAGAAGACAACGGATGGTCGTCGCCAACGACGCACAGCACGCCGCCATTTGCCGCGGCACCGGCGGAGTGGGCATGGCGGATGGCATCGATACTGCGGTCGATGCCGGGTCCTTTGCCGTACCACATCGAATACACACCATCATATTTTGCATCCCCGAAGATGCCGACCTGTTGTGTGCCCCAGATCGCGGTGGCGGCAAGGTCTTCGTTCACGGCCGGCAGGAAATGTATATCGGAGTTTGGCAGGAAGCGGTTGGCGGCCCAAAGCTCCTTGTCCAGATTGTGCATGGGCGAGCCGCGATAACCGGAAATGAAGCAGGCGGTTTTCAATCCCGCCGCCTGATCACGAATATGCTGTTCCATAGCCGCGCGTACCAAAGCCTGCGTACCCGTGATGTAAACCTGACCGTCCGTCAGCTCATATTTGTCATCGAGCGAAACCGTCCGCATACCCATGACCCCTGTCATCTAGTATTTGCTCCACCCGAATGGTAACGGCCCGCGCGGAAAATTCATAATTTCCGGTGAAATCACTCCACCCCCCTTGCGGGGGAGGGGAGAAAGAAAAATTGTTAGTGGCGCCGCCGTTGTTTGGCGGACATCGCATAGATTTGCTACACTTGCCCGATCCTATGGAGGAACGAGCGATGCATGATCTGGTGATTCGCGGCGGTATGGTCGTCGACGGGACGGGCGCCGAAGCGTTTTCTGGCGATGTGGCAGTCGATGGCGGCGTGATTGCCGCGGTTGGTGGCAAGGTCGGGCCAGGGAAGCAGGAAATCGAAGCCGGCGGTGCGCTGGTGCAGCCAGGCTGGGTCGATGTGCACACGCATTATGATGGGCAGGTTACCTGGGACCCGCTGATCGGTCCGTCCTGCTGGCATGGTGTCACGACAATCGTCATGGGCAATTGCGGTGTCGGCTTCGCACCGGTGCGGCCGGACATGCACAATGATCTGATCGAATTGATGGAAGGTGTCGAGGATATTCCCGGCGCCGCGCTGCATGAAGGGGTCGACTGGCGCTGGGAGAGCTTCCCGGAATTTATGGACGCGCTGGAACAGATGAACCACGCTATCGATATCGGCGTTCAGGTGCCGCATAATCCGGTCCGCGCCTATGTGATGGGCGCCGCCGCGGCAGGTCAGCGTCCTGCGACCGAAGACGAAATGGCGCAGATGGCTACGCTGGTGGAAGAGGGAATTGCCGCTGGCGGCCTTGGATTCACGACATCGCGGACGAAATTTCACCGCACCTCGAAGAACGAACATGTGCCGAGCCATTTCGCGGACTTGCAGGAACTGCGGACGATCGTGCAGGCGTTGAAGCGGCGTGACGAAGGGTTGATCGGTGTCTTGAGCGATTTTGACGACCCGGAGACCGACATGGCGGGCTTTCGTCAGTTGGCGGCCGAGTCTGGGCGGCCGCTTTATTATCTGTTGGTTCAATTCGATGATCGACCCGAGAAATGGCGCAAGTTACTCGAACTTTCTCGGCCCAATGGTGACGGCGCGCAGATCCGCCCGCAGGTCTGCCCGCGTCCGGTCGGTTTCTTTCTCGGATTGGAATGTTCGCTGCACCCCTTCATGAGCCGCGCGGCTTATAAGGAAATCAAGGATCTTTCGCTGGTGGACCGTGTCGCCCGAATGCGCGATCCTGGCTTCAAGCAGCGGGTCATTTCCGAGGTCCGGCAGCATAAATCGATGATCATGAAGGAAGTCACGACAGGCTTCGGTAAGATGTTCCGTCTCGGCGATCCACCCAACTACGAACCGTCGGAAGATCAAAGCATTGCGGCTATGGCGGCGCGCGAAGGACGGACACCGGAAGATCTTGCTTATGACATTCTGCTGGAACGTGACGGCAAGGAACTGATCTTCCTGCCGTTTACCAACTACACTTCGCGCAATCACGACGCCATCCGGGAGATGATGATGGATGAGCAGGCCTTATTCGGACTTGGCGATGGCGGCGCGCATTGCGGGCTGATTTGCGATGCGAGCATTCCAACCTACCTGCTGACCCACTGGGTACGCGACCGCACACGCGGCGACCGCTTGCCGCTCGAATGGATCGTGAAACGGCAGACGAAAGAGAATGCCGAGTTCTTTGGGTTGCACGACAGAGGTGTGCTCGCGCCGGGCATGAAAGCCGATATCAATGTTATCGATTTCGACGGACTGCAGCTTCGCCCGCCGCACATCGTGCGCGATTTGCCGGCGGGCGGCCGCCGCCTCATTCAGGAGGCGCAAGGTTATATTGCGACGGTTCAATCGGGCGCCGTAACGTTCCAAGAGGGCGAGCACACCGGTGCGTTGCCCGGCGGAATCATTCGGGGCCGGCAAAAAGGACCCACAGCGGCCTGACGACTTAGTCGGATTTCGTGATTTTGGCTACGGTTCTATCCCAGGGCGCAGCAAGCAAGCCGGTTTCCAATGCAACGGCCTGCCGTGCAAAGGTGCCAAGCGCCGGATAGATAGAATCGCAGATACCGTCGATCTTTGCCAAGATTTCCTCTTTCGCGAAGGGTCGGTCGGGCCCGCCGCGCGCGCTGAGGCACTCGGCCTCGATTGTCGTCCCGTCTTTCAGCCTCAACGCAATACGTGAAGGGCGGTCGTTCGGCGACTCTGGCAACGGCTCGAAGGGCAGTATCGTCACTTTCTGGCGAAGGGCGTCGATGCGCGGTTCGTCGAGTTGATGCGCTGCGAAGGCGTCCGCGCCGGCATGGCCGAGGACGGCAACGGCAGCCGCGGCATGCGGCAGGGAAAATTTGGCGCCGAGCGTTGTTTCCGGCCGCACGCCGTCAAGGCGTTGGCCCCGGGGGTGGGTCGCGACGGAAATGCTCGCAATATTTTCGGGCTGAACGGTATCCCCATATTGCTGTTGCAAGTCCAGCATTGCTTCGACCGTACTGTGCAAATATTGGCAGCAGGCGTGGAGTTTCTGAAAGTTCTGGGTAATGGCCCATTCGTCGCCAAGATCGCGTGTCATTTCCGCGGGAGCGCACCCGGCATGGAGGCCCGTGACGAAGACATCATAGGGTGAGCCGGCAAGGCCCGTAATACCGCATGCGGTCCAGTCGACTGCGCGCATGCCATTCCAGGCACCAACGGCGGGCCAGATATTGCGCACCAACGCACCGGCGCCCGCATGATTGATCGGTCCGGGTGCTATGAGTGTCGAGGCGCTGGTGAGTGCCGCTTGCAAGGCATCTGCGGACAAACCGCGGGCAAGCCCCGTCGCCGCGGCGGCGCCGAGCGCCGCAAAAACGCCATGCGGGTGGAATGTCGTAATCGTATTGGTAAAGGCGCGGGCGAAGCGTGTTGCAATTTCGTAAGCAACGACCAGCGACCGTATCACTTCCTTCGTGGGCAAGGCAGAGGCTTCTGATTCCGCCAGCAAGGCCGGAAGGATATAGAGGCCGGCATGACAGCTCGTGACACGGTAGCCTTCATCCAGTTCGCACCAATCGCCGGCAGCGCCGTTCGCGGCCGCCGCAGAATAACGGTCGGCGCGGGAACGCCCGCCACGAAAAACTGTCGCTTCTTCTTTGCCTGTACCGGCAAGCATCCCATCGTGCAGGCGCGCAAGTTCCGGCTCCGCACGCGCAGCCACGATAGCGGCGATATCGTCGAAGAGGACCAAGGCCGCACTGGCTGAAACGTTGGCCGGTATGTCGTCGAATGAGATGCCCGCTGCCCATTCGGT
>JAJFJB010000275.1 GCA_021774435.1 Alphaproteobacteria bacterium | reverse complement strand
TTCGAAGACGGCTTTCGCCTGTGCCCGATCATTGCCTTGCGGTTTTCTGGCGAAGTTCGCGACCAGCCCCCGCACCCAAGTTTCCGTTTTTGCCTCACCACGCGCCGCGATCATCGAGGCGACCAAAGCCCGGTTATAATAGTGACTGCCGGTACGTACACAAATTTTGCCTTTCCATTTCGGATCGGCCAGATCTTCGTAGCGTTGGATGGCTCCCGCGGGAACACGGGCCTTCGAATAGGCTATAATCCGGCTTCGTAACGTCAGTCCAAACCATTCATCCTTCGGATCGCGATACTGGGTTGGCACGTTCGCCTTCAAGGCTGAGGAATCTATCGGTTGTAAAAGATTTGCTTCTTTAAGTGCTTTCAAGCGGGAAAATCCAGCAGTTAAGACCAAATCTGCCGGCGTATTTTCCCCTTCCTGCTGAAGTCGCTGCAAGATACCCTTTTTGGCGTAGACGACATTGACCGAAACTCCGGTTTCTTTGGTAAACCGGTCCAAAAATGGCCGGATAAGAAACGCCTGCCGGTACGAGTAAATGTTTACTTCGCTGGCGGCCAACGCACTAACTGCGGGCATACCGGCCGCGACGAGCGTGAACACCAGTAATCGGAAGTTTCGCAATGTACGGATCTTACGCATTGTTGGTTCCTAGTCTGACATTATGTCTCTGATGCCGCAAATGTATTTGCGACGCATTCGCAATTAATAAACCTCGCATGCCCGATTATGCAATTGCTATTCATTCTCATGTGACAGAATGTCGCAAACTGAACACACGTGACCCGCCGGCGGGAATTTCGTTTCAAAGGCGTAATTTATGCCGGCGAATCCTGAAGCGAAAGTAAGGACGCATTCCCTCCTGCCGCCGTTGTATCGGCGCTGACCGTTCGCTCCGTCGCGAAGCGGTGCAGATATCTTGGTCCGCCAGCTTTTGGCCCCGTGCCGGACAGGCCTTCGCCACCAAAGGGTTGCACGCCGACAACCGCCCCAATCTGGTTACGATTGATATAAATATTGCCGACGCGTGCCCTTTTCTTGATATGTAAAATTGTCCTGTCGACCCGGCTGTGCACGCCGAGCGTCAACCCATATCCCGAGTTATTGATTGCATCAATAACACGATCTATCTCTTCGCGCGCGAAGCGGACAACATGTAAAATGGGTCCGAAGACCTCACGCTCCAGCCTCTCGATACAGTCAATTTCAAAGGCCTGTGGCGCGAAATAGATGCCATGGTCCAATGCAGGCGCCATTGGTGTCTGGGTAATTAAATTACCTTCTTTTGTCATACGCGCCGCATGGGCACGAAGGGAATCGCGCGCCGCTTCATCGATAACGGGGCCGATATCGGTTTCCAAAAGGCCTGGATCACCAACACGTAACTCCGCCATCGCGCCGGACAGCATTTCAATCATTCGGTCTGCGACATCATCTTGCAAAAACAGGACACGCAACGCGGAACATCGTTGTCCGGCACTGCGAAACGCGGAATCAACCGCGTCACGTACGACCTGCTCCGGCAGGGCGGAGGAGTCCACGACCATAGCGTTGAGACCACCGGTTTCCGCAATCAGGGGAACAATGGGTCCGGAGCGGGCCGCCAACCCTCGATTGATCACTTGCGCAGTATCTGTGCCGCCGGTGAATGCGATCCCGGCCACACGCGCATCAGCGGTCAACGCGCCACCGATTTCCGGCCCCGACCCCGGCAACAGATGCAATACATCTCCAGGGATACCCGCATCCAACATAAGCGCTACAGCCCGCGCTGCAATGAGCGGCGTTTGCTCGGCCGGCTTGGCAATCACGGCATTGCCGGCCACCAGTGCCGCCGAAATCTGTCCTGTGAAAATCGCTAACGGAAAATTCCAGGGGCTGATGCAGGCAAACACCCCTCGCCCGTGCAAGGCGATCTCATTCGCTTCACCCGTCGGCCCTGGCAAATTCTGCGCCGTTGCGAAATCAACACGCGCGCGCGCCGCGTAGTACCGTAGAAAATCAACGGCTTCCCGGACTTCCGCGATGGCATCCTCAACGGTCTTACCAGCCTCACGCACGGCGAGCGCCATCAACGCGGCATGGTTTGCTTCAAATAGATCCGCTGCACGATCGAGGCAGTTCGCACGCTCTGCGGCGGGGATTCCGTTCCAGTCGCGCTGCGCCCGGGCCGCGCGGGAGAGAGCCTTTTCTACATGATCCGGTGTCGCGTTAATTACCGATCCAACGAGACGCCTACGGTCGGCAGGGTCTGTCACTGGTTCGGATTTGCCAGCGAGCGGTCGACCACCGATCAGCGGCGCAGCCCGGCTCTCCTCTCGCAGACCGATCTCCATCCGCGCAGCGAGATATTGCAGCCCGTCGGGGTCGGTTAGATCGATGCCACTCGAGTTGCGCCGCTCGGCGCCGTACAGATTGGCCGGAAGCGGTATCCGGGGATGCGGTTTGGATTCTAAGCGCAATGTCGCTGCAACCGGATCCGCGATAATCGCCGAGATAGGTTGCCGCTCATCAACGATCCGGTTGACGAAGGACGAGTTCGCACCGTTTTCAAGCAATCGTCGAACCAAGTAGGGCAATAAATCTTCATGTGTCCCTACCGGCGCGTATACGCGGCAAGCGTGCCCGGCATCACCGACAACCTGCTCGAACAGGGCCTCTCCCATACCGTGAAGACGCTGAAATTCGAAGTCCGGACGATTGCCGGCACGGGTGACGATAGACGACACCGTATGCGCATTATGAGTCGCAAAGGCGGCATAGAATGCTTTTGGCGCATCCAGTAATCGCTGCGCGCAGGCAAGGTAGGACACGTCTGTCGATGTCTTGCGCGTGAACACTGGATAGCCATCCAGCCCCCGTTCCTGCGCCATCTTTATTTCGGTATCCCAATAGGCTCCCTTAACCAGCCGAACGAACAGACGGCGGCCCTGGCTTTCCGCCAGGTTTTTCAACCAGTCGATAAGCGGTAGTGCGCGTTTTTGATAGGCCTGAACCGCAAGCCCGAACCCCTCCCAGCACTTCAACGCGTCGTCGGCAAACACGGCTTCAATGACGTCGAGAGAGATATCCAGCCGATCCGCTTCTTCGGCATCGACAGTGAATCCTATCCCATGCTCTCGAGCCAACACGGCAAGCGATCGCAGGCGCGGCACAAGTTCCGCCATAACGCGGTCAGACTGAGCAAATTCATAGCGCGGATGTAATGCCGAAAGCTTTACCGAAATTCCAGGTTGCGCTATCGGGTCTCCACCATCCATCGCAGCCCCAATCTTACCGATCGCGGTGGAATAGGCTTCAAAATAGCGATCCGCATCCGCCATCGTACACGCTGCCTCTCCCAGCATGTCGTAGGAATAGCGATACCCTTGCATTTCGCTCTCCCGGGCGCGTTCGATCGCATCGTCGATCGTGCGTCCCATGACAAACTGCCGGCCAAGAATACGCATGCCCTGGGACAAGGCCTGCCGAATGACCGGTTCGCCGCCGCGCGCGATCACGCGGCCGAGCAGACTTCCCGGATTTCGCCAATCCAAACCATTTTCTGGTGACACCAACCGTCCTGTCAGCATCAATGCCCATGTCGATGCATTCACGAACAATGACGGAGACGCCCCAAGGTGCCGTTCCCACTGTGCACCGCCAATTTTATCCTTGATCAGCGCATCGCGCGTTTCAGCATCCGGAATTCGCAGTAGCGCCTCAGCGAGGCACATCAGGACGACTCCCTCCTCACTGGACAGTTCGTATTGATGTAGAAAGGCATCAATACCGCCTAGGCCTGCACCTTGCTCCCGCACCGTCGAGACAAGCCGCCTGGCTGTAATTTCCACACGGTCAACGGATTCGGACGGTAGTTCTGCGTGCCTCAAGCACGACTGAACGCATGCGTCTTCATCCATCCTATAGGCCGCCCGCACCGCGGCGCGCAATTCATCCGGTTCCGATGGCGATGTTTGAAACAACATTGCCGTACTGTAATCGCCACATTTTTGGAGGCAAGCATGATTGCAACAGTTTCAATCCGAACCGTCCGGCTATACAGTGCGGAAAATTCAGCTGAAGCCCGGAGAGGCCATGTGCGGCATTGCCGGTTTCCTTGATTTAAAACGCCAAACAGGTGCGGAGGACCTCGCCGCCGAGGCCCGCTCGATGGCCGACGCGCTTATTCATCGAGGGCCGGACAGCGGTGGCGAATGGACAGACGCGGCGGCAGGCGTCGCTTTTTCGTTCCGGCGCTTGGCAATTATCGATCTGTCCGCGGCAGGCGACCAGCCGATGTCCTCCGCAAATGGGCGCTATGTCATCGTCTTTAACGGCGAGATATACAATTTTCGGGAACTGCGAACAGAATTGGGAGCCGCCGGCTGCCAGTTTCGAGGCGACTCCGACACCGAAGTCATGCTCGAGGGGTTCGCGCACTGGGGCATCGAGAAGACGGTAAAAAGGCTCGTCGGCATGTTCGCCTTTGCTTTATGGGACCGTGACGAACAGCGCCTTTGGCTCGGACGCGACCGGCTCGGCATCAAGCCGTTGTATTACGGCGAGAGCGATGGGCTGTTTTTATTCGGTTCGGAATTGAAAGCGCTTCGCGCGAAGAACGGTTGGCGGCCCAAGGTCGATCGCGACGCATTAGCGGCTTACACCACGTTCAACTATGTCCCGGCTCCACGCAGCATCTATGCCGGCATTCAAAAGCTGGAACCAGGAACGCTGCTGTCTTACACATTCGGCGGCAAAGTGAAACTTTCTCGATACTGGGATATGCGCTCGGTCGCGACACAAGACCGCCGTGCAATTGATGACTCGGAAGCCATAGACGAAGCCGAAGCGCTGATTTCCGACGCCGTGTCACGCCGTATGGTTTCCGATGTCCCACTCGGCGCCCTCCTCTCCGGTGGTGTCGACTCGGCAACCGTCGTCGCGCTTATGCAGAAGTCGAGTGACCGGCCCGTGCGCACCTTCACAATTGGCTTCCATGAACAGGATTTCGACGAAGCCTCGCACGCGCGCGCCGTGGCCGAACATTTGGGCACGGATCATACCGATATCGCTATGGCCCCGGAGCATGCGCGCAATATCATCCCCAGGCTCGCCGATTGGTACGATGAACCCTTTGCCGATTCCTCAGCACTGCCGACGCGCTTGGTTTCGGAACTGGCCCACCGTCATGTCACGGTCGCGCTCACCGGGGACGGTGGCGACGAAACCTTCCTCGGCTACAATCGGTATCATGCGGCGGATGCGCTTTGGCAACGCGTACAGCGGACCTCGCCGCTTTTGAAACGATTGGCGGCTGGCATCCTCGGCGGGGTATCCGCAAGACAGTGGGACCGTTTGGCGCAATTGGTACCACCGTCACGGCGGCCGAGTTTAGCCGGCGACAAGGCGCACAAGCTTGCAGCCGGGCTACGAGAAACAAGTGCGGACAGCATCTACCGGAGCCTCGTAAGCCATTGGCAGGAACCTATCGTAATTGACGGCCAAACACCCAACCCGGCGCTCTGGGATGACGCGGGCGCGGTTTCGGATTTTGCCGAACGCATGGCGTTTCTCGACACCACGACCTATTTACCCGACGACATCCTGACGAAGGTCGACCGCGCCAGCATGTCGGTCAGCCTGGAAGCCAGGGTGCCTTTGCTCGATCATCGGCTTATCGAATTCGCATGGTCACTGCCAAGGCATATGCGGTTGCGGGATGGCACACAAAAATGGCTGCTCCGGCAGGTCTTGTACCGGCATGTCCCCCGCGACATCGTCGATCGGCCGAAATCCGGTTTCGCCGTACCGATTGCGGACTGGCTTCGCGTTCCCTTGCGCGACTGGGCGGAGAACTTGCTTGATGAGCAAAGGTTGCGTGAAGAAGGATGGTTTGATCCTATTCCAGTTCGGCGCGCCTGGTCCGAACACCTTGCTGGCGACGGCAATCACTGGGAAGCATTATGGGGTATTTGTATGGCGCAGGCTTGGCGCGAGCGCTGGTCCGCGGGCGTGCAAACATGAGCCTCTCGGGCAGAAAAATTCTCTATCTTGTCAGTGAAGATTGGTATTTCTGCTCGCATCGTCTACCGATCGCGCGGGCGGCGAGAGACGCTGGGGCAGAAGTTATCGTCGCAACCCGGGTCAACGATCACGCCAAACCAATTGAAGCTGAAGGTTTTCGTCTCATCCCCATTGCCTTGTCACGAAGCGGTCGTAACCCGTTCCGTGACCTTCAGACATTGGTCACGCTCATCACTCTATTTCGGAAGGAACGGCCCGACATCACCCATCATGTCGCCCTCAAGCCTGCGCTTTACGGGTCCATTGCTGCGTGGATCACAGGTGTTCCAGCGGTCGTCAATGCGTTCGCCGGCATGGGGTTCATGTTCATTTCGAATGGTCTTTTCGCCCGAACCCTCCGCCCTTTAATTCGAGCGGCCTTCCGATTCCTTTTAAACCGCCCTGCCTGCCACGCGATTGTCCAGAACCCGGATGACCGGGCCATGTTTATCGACACAATCGGGATCGAACCACATCGAATATCAATTATCCGGGGATCCGGCGTCGATATTGATCGGTATCATCCCAATCCAGAACCCGCAGGAACACCCGTCGCGGTGTGCATTTCACGAATGCTATGGGATAAGGGTATAGGAGAGCTTGTCGAAGCAGCGCGATTGCTTCATGCAAAGGGGATAGCACTTCAAATTCGACTCGTAGGCCCCGGTGACGATAATCCCGCAGCCATTCCTGAAAGCACATTGGCGGCCTGGAAATCGGAAGGCATCGTCGATATCGCGGGAGCAAGCGACAATATTCCAAGCGAGTACGCTCAGGCCCATATCGCCGTGCTGCCGTCGTACCGCGAGGGCTTGCCTAAATCCCTCTTGGAAGCGGCGGCCGCCGGTTTACCGATGGTTGCTACCGACGTACCTGGCTGCCGCGAAGTTTGCCGGCATGAGGAAACGGGCCTCCTTGTGCCCGCCCATACCGTCGAGCCGCTTGCGCAGGCATTGACGCAACTCGCAAACGACGAAGCACTTCGCGCGCGTTACGGAAATTCAGCCCGCACAGTCGCGGAAACCGAATTCGCCGAAGATATCATCGTTGCGGAAACAATAGCCCGTTACCAAACATGTATGATTTCTGCCCGAAATCTTTCTCCGCGCTAACAGATTTCCACAAAATCGCTGCCTTCTGAATCTGGCTGTTTGCATAACGCCAAGATCTTCGTCTGCAACTCATGCGGCGTAAATGGTTTCGCGATATAGGCTGTCACCCCTGCCTTAACCGCCGCCAGGATTTCCGATTTTTTTGAGCGGCCCGTTAACATCAGAAAGGGCAGCTTGGGTCGGCGTATGCGGACTTGTTGCAATAGTTCAAGTCCACTGACTTCCGGCATGTTCCAATCTGAAATAATTAAACTGTACTTGTCGACATTCTTTCTGAGATCACCGATTGCCTGCCGCCCGTTGGAAGCCCGCGCGATTTTGGTGATGCCAATTTCACGCAATAATAGGTCGATCAAACGCACAAGATCTTTATCGTCTTCGACGATCAGGACAGAAATGTCATCCATTGCCAACGGCGAAACGGAACCCAATTCAGGAAACTCCCACTTCACGTATTGCACATATTCGTGAACATGATCATGCAGTAATGCAGGAAAAGGTTAATTTCCGGTAAGCATAATTCCCGTTCACAAAAAGCGAGAACGCGTGTTTGCCGTCCGTCGGGCACTCTTTAGCAAATAGTGACCGTTTCCTGTGCCGGTGCAATCCGTCCCGTAATTGTTAATATCTTTTTTTGCAGTTCCCGCGGCCTGAAAGGCTTTGAGATGTACGCGGTAACGCGTGCATCCTTAGCCGCAAGGATTTCTGCGCTACCCGTTCGCACGGTCAACATGAGAAACGGCAGATCCGGATAGCGCTTCCGTACCTCTCGCAATAGGACCAGACCGCTTACTTCCGGCATTTCCCAGTCCGAGACTATTAAGTTATAGCGATGTGCACTTTGGCGAAGTTTGTCGATCGCTTGCCTACCATCTTTCGCGCGGTCGACAGGATCTGCACCCATGTCGCGCAAAAGCGCCTCAATGAGTCGCCCCATATCAATATCGTCATCTACGACTAAAGCGGAAAGCCCGTTCAAATTCGCGACCGGTCCAGCATTGGTCATTTAATACACCTTAACGAGACAACATTACCTTTAGCCAAAGCGCTCACCTGACACTCTGGGGGAATAATTATAAGAAATAGTAAGGAAATAGATGCACAGCGTCCTATGATCACGCGGAGCAAGCAAAAATCATAATGTAGGACTATGAATGCCAACCCTTGCTGGACGTCTGAAACACGCCCGTCTCGACGGTACCACCGTCACAATCAATCCTGGTGAAATTAGTGGCTCCTTGACTGAGGCGTACGCTCTCCAGGAAGAGGTATTCCTGCAAATCGGCGACCCTTCGGATAGCTGGAAAATCGGTTCGACCAGCGCCGAAGCGCAAGCGGCACTGGGCACGACCGAACCCGGTGCCGCGCGCATTCCGAAGCGCTTCTGCTTCGATAGTCCCGCGATGGTCCCGATTTTCGCGGCGCATGATGTGAAGTTGGAAGCAGAATTCGCATTTCGCCTCAGTACCGATCTTCCGCCGCGCGAAAACGCGTATGATCGAGTTGAAGTCGCCGAAGCGGTTGCAGGAGTCGCACCAGCCTTGGAAATAGTCGGTTCAAGATTGTTGGGCGGCCTGACAGGCGCCGGCCGTCACGCGGTCACGGCGGATGGTGGCGCCAATATCGCGCTCGTCACTGGTCAATTTATTTCGGATTGGCGTTTCTTCGATCTACCATCTCACAGGCTGAGCGTATCCTTGAACGGGACCGTCCGTGCAGAGGGAGAAGGCCGCCGTGCCCTTGGCGACCCACTCAATGTGCTCATCTGGCTCGCCAACCGCGAACGGAAGCAAAACGGTCTCAAGGCCGGCGAAACCGTCACGACAGGGACATGTTCCGGCTTACTCGAGATTAAGGCCGGTGATTCCGTCGTTGCAGATTTTGGCGAGTTAGGCACAGTCAAAGCTAATTTGGTCGACGCCGCCCATTCTTCATAATTGGCGGGAAATCAGCTAGAGCGAGATACCTGCTTGCGCGAGCGCCATATCAAAACGGTCCTGCCCCCAAAATAGCTCACCATTGACGATGAGGCTGGGAACACCAAAAACGCCCGCTTCTTCAGCCTCTTTTTGGATCGAAGCGAGCAAGGACCGACCTTCACCGGAGGCAAAATCCTGGAAACCCGAAGAATCGCAACCGCAACCATCGAGCTGGGTTTTAACTGCTGATATATCGTCAGGCGCTAATTCCCGCTGAAAGAACATCGAAAAGATTTTTTCAATATAGGCTTCATGTTTGCCGGACTGTTTGGCGTACAGCAAGCCAAGTTGCGCAATCGTCGAGTCATAAACGCGTTCTGGACCGCGGATTGTCAATCCAAGAGGCGTCGCAAAACGGCGCACGTCCCGGTAAAGATACCGCACCCGTTGCCGCCAACCGGGACCACCGGCCCGCCCGGAAATGTCCAGCGTGTAGGGAAGCCAGTCGAATACCACCTTCCCCGAGCGAGACAATGCCAATGCACGATGGGCGGAGACATAAGAGTACGGGCTTTTCAAGTCGATATAGAATGGAATTTCATTCATTGGCAATTGCTCTCGCTTATTGGTTGTCCGCGTATTTCATCCAGAATTGGCAAGATATGTTCACGGAACAGCACCGGATTCTCCGACATAGGAAAATGGCCCATACCTTCCATAACCACCGATTTCGAGCCCCTAATTCGGGATGCGGTGGCTTCCACCCGTTCCGGCGTGCAGGAACAGTCATACTCACCGGCCAAAAGATAGACGGGGCAACGGCTGGTATCAATTTGCCCGGAGCGGTCATCGAAATGACCGTCTATCCAGTAGAAATATAGATCGCCCTTAAAGATACCGGGCCCCCCCTGCATGTAATGCCATAAAGTTTCGTGCCGAAATTCATTGGGACTCTGTGGCGCAACCTGTCCCGAGACGAAGGCCGCACTAATTTCGCCACCATGGATGTCTGGCCGATGCAACCACTCCGTATCGTAATACGCTTCAAGACGATCAGCACCTTCAAGCGCAATGACAGCTCGAAAGTCTTCGGGTTGTTCGAGCGCGAGATGCAGAACGATCCGGCCGCCCATGGAGCAGCCCATGATGACCGGGTTTTCCAGCTCCATCGCCTGGCAAAATGCGGTCGCCGTTTGTTTGTAAAGTTCGGTTGTAAGCTGATATTCGCGATCCTGCCAACCGACCGGAGGGTTCGACTTGCCATGCCAGGGCATATCGAAAGCGATAACCCGATAATGATCGGTAACCGCCGGGTCACACATCAAATGGCGAAACTGACGACCGTCAGAGCCCGCTGTGTGCAGACAAATCATGGGGATACCGCTGCCCGCCTCTTCGACATAAACGCGCGACGTTTCTCCCGCAACAGTTAGGGCGAAATAGCGTCCTGTGATGGGTTCGAAATCGGGCATCGCCTAAACCACCTCAACAACCGTGCGAGGCGACGCCAGGACATCTTTGAAATATTGCAGGTTTTGCATAAAGGGAAGCAGATCACCGTCCAGTGACGCGAGCCCCGCGGCGACCATACTAAAAAGATCGTGCCGATCGCGTTTCGGCGTTGGCTTCCAGTGCTCATCCCAAACCTCGCTACCGGCCCGAATGGCAAAGCAAAACGAATCCATTGGCAACCGGCGCTCCTCGATACCGGCAATGCGGCCTTCCCGCACCGTCACGATGTAATCGGTTTGCCCAATGCCGACCAGAAAATCCAAATTCACGTAGCGTCCGCGCCGTACCAATCCGGCGTTGGCATTCACTTTCGCCGCAACTGCTTCGATCATGTTTCTTCCCTTCTTACTTGTTCGCTCGCCCAGACGCCCTTAGT
>JAJFJB010000274.1 GCA_021774435.1 Alphaproteobacteria bacterium | reverse complement strand
GGGGCCGACGAGAAGATGAAAAAAATCGAGGCGATCATCAAGCCTTTCAAGCTGGACGAGGTAAAGGAAAGCCTCCAGGAAGTCGGCATTCAGGGCATCACAGTGACAGAAGCCAAAGGCTTCGGTCGCCAAAAGGGGCATACGGAACTTTACCGTGGTGCTGAATATGTGGTCGACTTTCTTCCCAAAGTGAAACTCGAAGTCGTGGTCGACGACGAATTGGCGGAACGTGCGGTGGAAGCCATTCAAACCGCGGCCAAGACGGGCCGTATCGGGGACGGCAAAATCTTCGTGTCCGATGTCCAGGAAGCAATTCGAATTCGTACTGGCGAACGGGGCACAGACGCCGTTTAGCATTCCACCGGAAAGTCCCAGCAAACAGCGCGGCCATTGGACGCGATAAGCAATATTTGGAAACAGAGATAACAGGAAGAACGACAATGTCCGACATCAAAAGCGTCTTGAATATGATCAGCGAGAACGACGTTCAATTCGTCGACCTCCGTTTCACAGACCCGCGCGGGAAGTGGCAGCATTTGTCCATGTGTGCGGACATGATGGACGAAGACGCCTTTACCGATGGCGTCATGTTCGACGGCTCCTCGATTGCCGGCTGGCGGTCGATCAACGAATCCGACATGACCTTGATGCCGGACCTGTCGACGGCGGTGATGGATCCGTTTGCGGCGCAGCCGATGCTGATCATCTATTGCGATATCTATGAGCCGTCTTCCGGACAGCCTTACAACCGCGACCCGCGCTCAACGGCAAAGCGCGCGCTGGCGCATCTCCAGTCGAGTGGCATTGGCGATACCGCCTATTTCGGGCCCGAACCCGAATTCTTCATTTTCGATGAGGTGCGTTTCAACGTTTCCATGAACAGCACCTTCTACGAAATCGATTCCGAGGAAGGCCCCTATAACTCCGGGCGGAAGTTCGAAGAAGGCAACTATGCCCACCGGCCGGCGGTTAAGGGCGGCTATTTCCCTGTCCCCCCCGTCGACTCGGCGAACGACCTGCGTGCGGAAATCGTGAGCACCATGGCCAGCATGGGTGTGACGATGGAAAAGCACCACCACGAGGTCGCACCGTCGCAGCATGAACTCGGCATCAAGTTCGATACGCTGATCCGCTGCGCCGATAATATTCAGATCTACAAATACGTGACGCACATGGTCGCACATCCCTATGGCAAGACGGCGACGTGCATGCCGAAACCGGTCCTAGACGACAATGGTTCCGGCATGCACGTACACCAATCGATTTGGAAAGACGGCTCCAACATGTTCGCCGGGTCGCTTTATGCCGATCTATCGGAAACCTGCCTGCACTATATCGGCGGAATCATGAAGCACGCGCGGGCGATCAACGCGTTTAGCAATTCGACGACGAACAGTTACAAACGTCTCGTTCCCGGATTCGAAGCTCCGGTTCTCCTCGCCTATTCCGCGCGGAACCGGTCAGCGTCCTGCCGTATTCCTCATGTCGCGAGCCCGAATGGCAAGCGGGTTGAAATTCGATTCCCCGATGCGGCGTCGAATCCGTACTACGCCTTTACCGCAATGTTGATGGCGGGCCTCGATGGGATTGAGAACAAGATCAATCCCGGCGATCCGATGGATAAGGATCTATACGACCTGCCGCCCGAAGAATTGGCGGACGTCCCCACGGTGTCCAGTTCACTTAGCCAAGCGCTCGATGCGCTCGACGCCGACCGCGAATTCATGAAACGCGGCGACGTCATGACCGACGATCAAATCGATGCCTATATCGAGCTGAAGAGAGAGGAAGTTCAGAACCTCGACATGACGCCGCACCCAGTAGAATTCGATATGTATTACTCGGTTTAATTCAACCGAAGACACGAAAACCCCGCCGGCGCGTTCGGCGGGGTTTTTTTATTGCCTAGATCATTGCGATCAGCCGCTAGAGCACATCCGGGTCAGCTTCACGCGGTTGGTGGATCGCTGTAAGCAATTCCAACCAAACTCGACTGACCTACGGTAGCTTGACTCGCTGCTCCTTACCGCCGAGCCCGTGCACACTATCGTTGGCGCGGACAATCACTTCACGCATACCCGCCGGCACCGCTACGCCTGACAAGGAGCGCGTAAAGGGCTGCTCACCGACATGGGGGTGATAGAGCACTCTCTTTCCCAGTACGGTGCCGTCGAGAGCGACGACCTCCCAAGCATTGGCATAGTGATCCCAGCCCTCGTCCGCATGACGGACCGTAACACTAAAGGTGTACCGTCCCTGCCCTTGCGCGGTCACATCAACGGCAATCACATCGGCTTCACCGGCACATGCCGTGCCGACCCAAAATAGCCCCAGTGCTGCAGCCAAACTTCTCATTCGCATCTGTGGTCTCTCCATACTCATGGCCATTCCTAACTTAGCCTCTAAACATATCTTTCCATCAATAAATTTAACAATTTTTTTATAGTAAAAATAATTTTTATTATAAATAATAACTAAATAAAAATGTGAAATTCAATTAGTTACTTTTTTATTATACAATTTTATTCTGTTATTTATTTATTTTAATAAATAATACTTTTTATGTTACTATTTTATTGCTTTTATTTTTTAATTTTTTATTATGTAAGAATGAACATAGTTAATCCCATGCTTGAAAAAGCATCAAACTTAAAATTCGCAATGGAAGAATTAATTGCGACGGAAATTCGCCGTCTCGTTGCCCAGGCGGACGTCTATGTCTTCGCTCTTTACGATCCTCGCGACTCAGACGGTGGGCCGGTCGACTACAAATGTTATCAGCGAGAAAAGCACGCTGACCGGATCGTCGTTGACGTCCGGTTCGACTTCGAAGGCGTGGGGATTTGGTACATCTGCCGGCGCCAGGGCGACACGTTCAAGGTCCGGCATATTCTCGCCCACATCAAGGACGGAAAGTTTCAAAACGGTAAGGTCGCGACCTTCGAAGGATTTTGGGATGAATTCCCTCACTTCGTCGCGGAAGATCGCTGGGCCCGTAATTATTGCCGCAAGATCACGAAAAACGCCGCATAACCTTCTTGTCGCCCGCACACGGAAATACCAGATATTGTTAGATGGGTTATCATAGATACCCTATGAGCTTGCCTCCCGGGCTGTGGAAATTATAATACCGGCATGGCTGATCTCTTTCAGGAAACGGCAGCAAGCCGTACCTCATACACTGCTAAAGATATCGAAGTCCTCGAGGGGCTTGAACCCGTGCGGCGTCGACCGGGCATGTATATCGGTGGCACGGACGAAATGGCGCTTCATCATTTGGCAGCCGAGGTTTTGGACAACTCGATGGACGAAGCGGTGGCTGGCCATGCCAGCCGCATCGACGTCACATTCCAAGAAGACGGCGCGCTCACCATAAGCGATAACGGCCGCGGCATACCGATCGACCCGCACCCCAAGTTCAAGGATAAGTCGGCGCTAGAAGTCATTCTCACGACACTGCATTCCGGTGGCAAATTTTCTGGCAAGTCCTATCAAACTTCCGGAGGCCTGCACGGCGTTGGTATCTCCGTCGTCAACGCGCTTTCCGATCGGCTTGAAGTCAGCGTCGCCCGGGACCGGAAGCTGTTCGTTCAGTCCTTCTCTCGCGGTCTTCCAACGGGGAAACTTCGTGACAAGGGCGCCGTGCAAAATCGCCGCGGCACGACAATCACGTTTCACCCGGATCCGGAGATTTTTAGCGAGAAGGTGCAGTTTCGCGCCGCCCGTCTCTATCGCATGGCACGCTCCAAGGCCTATTTGTATCGCGGCGTGGAAATCCGCTGGAATTGTGATCCAAAGTTCCTACGCAGCGACGATAAAACGCCGCAGAATGAAACGCTGCGCTTTCCGGGCGGCCTCGCGGATTATTTGGAAGCTACGATCGCGGCCCGCCCCACCGTAACGCCGGCAGCCTTTACAGGAACCGTATCGGCTACCAATAGCGCCGGAAAGGCCGAGTGGGCCATATGCTGGCCGCAGGATGAAGACGGTTTTATTTCTTCCTACTGCAACACCGTTCCGACGCCGCAAGGCGGCAGTCACGAGTCTGGATTGCGGACGGCACTCGCACGCGGCATTCGGGCCTATGGCGAAATGACCGGCAACAAAAAGGCCTCTAAAGTTACCGCTGAGGATGTGATCGGTGGCGCCTGTGTCATGCTGTCCGTTTTTGTCGAAGACCCGCAATTTCAGGGGCAAACGAAAGAAAAACTCTCCTCTCCCGAGGCGACAAAGCTTGTTGAAGGTGCCGTCAAGGATCATTTCGACCATTGGCTCGCCAACGATCCGGCTGCGGCGAACGATCTCCTGGAGCGGATGCTCGAGAGAGCGGACGAGCGGCAACGCCGCCGCGCGGCCAAAGACTTTGCTCGTAAAACACCCACGCGCAAGTTGCGGCTTCCGGGGAAGCTGACGGATTGCACGCGCAACGGTTCAGACGGCACGGAGATCTTCCTGGTCGAAGGTGATTCCGCCGGTGGGTCGGCGAAACAGGCGCGCGACAGAGCGACTCAGGCTATCTTGCCCCTGCGCGGCAAAATTCTAAATGTGGCGAGTGCGTCCGCGGATAAGCTCGCCGGCAACCAAGAATTACGCGACCTGCTTCAGGCGCTGGGATGCGGATCACGCAGTGATTATGACGATGACAAGCTGCGCTATGAACGGGTTATCATCATGACAGACGCCGATGTTGACGGTGCGCATATCGCCGCGCTGCTCATGACGTTCTTCTATCGGGAAACGCCAGGTCTCGTTGACAATGGGCATTTATATATTGCACAGCCACCCCTGTACCGGTTGACCCAGGGCGCAATAACCCACTACGCGCGTGACGACGCCCATCGCGAAGAGTTGGTAAAGACCGCCTTTAAGGGCAAGGGGAAGATTGAGATCAGCCGTTTCAAGGGACTAGGCGAAATGCCGCCGGGACAATTGCGCGAAACCACTATGGACCCGAAGAAAAGAACGCTCCTGCGCGTAGGAATTCCCAGCGCAGCCGACCCTGAACAATCCGACGACGCCCGTGAAACCGCTAAATTTGTCGAAGCGTTGATGGGCCGCAAGCCGGAAAAACGCTTCAACTATATCCAGGAAAACGCCAAATTCGTCACGGATATTGACGTTTAGTGTCCGCGCGACGGACGAGCTCCCGGTTCGCCGCGGTTCCGGAATATCGCGCTAGCGCAGCAGCCAATCGCGCATCAACGCCGTCACCGCGTACGGTCTTTCCATGCTCGACAAATGCCCGCACTCCTCGATGATGCAAAGCCGCGCCTTCGTAATCAGATCTGCAATTTCGATGCTCAACGCCAAAGGCGTTGCAACGTCCTGACGCCCACAGATCACAAGAGTGGGGACATTGATTGCCGCCAAATCGGACCGGCTATCCGGACGCGCCATGATCGCCCGTTGTTGCCGTAAGAACGCGTCTTTACCGACACTCTCCGCCATACGGGTCACGGCGTTAGCCAATTCGCTATCGCCTAAACGGTCAGGATGAATGAAGGAAGGCAGGAGCCGCGGCGTCACCCCTTTAAATCTTCCCTGTTCCGCCAAATCGATAAAGCTTTTACGGCGTTTCAACGTTTCCGCATCGTCGGCACGTGCCGAAGTATCAAGCAGGGCCAAGCGAGAGACGCGCTCTGGTGCCTGCCGCATGCATTCCAGCGCGACGTAACCGCCCATGGATAAGCCGGCCAGAGCAAAGCGCGGCGGCGCCTCCGCAAGGGCCCGCCCCACCATATCGCCAAGGGACTCATCATGGGTCGTTTCGGCAATATGCACATCGACGACATCGGCCAAAAACCGCGCCTGATGCGCCCATAACGACGCATCGCATAGCAACCCAGGAATGAGGAGCAGTGGCGATTTTTCCGGCATGGACCAACTTCCTCAAAGTGACGTAACGTATTTCTGAAACAATTCTTTCATAGCGACTACATGCCATATTCACAATAAACGGCGCTATACCTGGAAATTCATGGTTAACAGACCAATATTATCTGTTAATAAGATTGCATCGGCGGGTAATTATATTGACACGACGCCGGAAGCCCGTACGATCCGCCGCGAAAAACAGGCTCAATATTTTTTTGACATTCCTCTTATACAATAAATTGACTGCATGAAGTTTTCCGACCTCGGACTAAGTGAAGAGATCCTGCGAGCCATCTCGGACGCGGGCTACGACACACCTACGCCCATTCAGGAACAGGCTATTCCCTATGTTCTGATGAACAGGGACCTTTTGGGATGCGCGCAAACAGGCACCGGCAAGACAGCCTCGTTTACCTTGCCTATGATCGAGATCTTGGCACACGGTCGTTCGCGCGCTCGTATGCCGCGCTCCTTGATTCTCGAACCCACCCGCGAACTTGCGGCACAGGTGTCGGATCAATTCGAGACCTACGGCAAATACCACAAGCTCTCCAAGGCGCTGCTCATTGGCGGCGTATCCTTCAACGAGCAGAACACGGCATTGGACCGCGGCGTAGATGTCCTGATTGCGACACCTGGCCGTCTACTCGACCATGCGGAACGCGGCAAGGTCCTGCTTCGCGACGTTAAAGTGCTGGTGATCGACGAAGCGGACCGGATGATGGATATGGGCTTCATGCCCGATGTCGAGAAAATCGTAAAACTGCTCCCCAATATCCGGCAGACACTGTTTTTCTCCGCAACGATGCCACCGGAAATTCGACGCCTTTCGAGCAAGTTTCTCAGCAATCCAAAAGAAGTGTCGGTTTCGCCGCCGGCAACAGCCGCCGAGACCATCTCTCAGGCATTGATCAAGGTAAGCGCGAGAGATAAGCGTAAAACGCTGCGCGACCTTATCCGGGCGGAGGAAGTTCAAAACGCCCTCATCTTCTGTAATCGGAAGCGGGATGTCGGCATATTGCACCGCTCGCTTACGCGGCACGGCTTTAAGGCTGGCGCGTTGCATGGCGACATGGATCAGTACAGCCGTACTGAAACACTTGATCAGTTCAAGGCAGGAAAATTCAATATTCTCGTCTGCTCGGATGTCGCGGCGCGCGGTCTCGACATTCCCGCCATGAGCCACGTATTCAATTTCGACGTACCGACTCATGCTGATGATTACATCCATCGTATCGGGCGAACCGGACGCGCGGGCAAACAAGGACGCGCGATAACGATCGCGACATCGGAAGATAACAAATATCTCGACTTTATCGCGAAACTGATCGGCTATCCCATACCGGCGTTGGAAGGGCTGAAGACTGAACAGCCCGAGGACACGACTGAAGATTCGGATAGCATCGCTGCTGCCAAACCAGAAGCGCGCCGCGGTAGCGGTGGGCGTCGTCCCAAACCTTCGGACGGGAAGACGGCAAAGAAACCTTCTTCGGAACGAAAGAGACGACGGAAAACCAGCGCCCCAGCAGCTGCCGAACAAGACGATGGCAGCGATTCCTTATCCTTCGGCAAGGAAGGGCATGTTCCCGCCTTCCTGCTCCGCAAACCTTAAGCGAAATTCGTTTCGATTATTTGCGCCGTTCTTCTACCAGCACATCATTGCTGGCCAGGGCCTCGATTTCGTCCGCATCGAACCCGTACTCCGTGAGAATATCGCGGCCGTGCTCTCCGAATTTCGGCGGTGTGCTTCGGATTGAGCCTGGCGTTCGAGAGAACTTTATCGGTATCCCGCTCATACGATAGGAATCCATCGATATCGCCATTTCGCGATGCTTGGTGTGTTCGTGGTCGAACATCTGCGCCGTATTGAGAACGGGTCCCGCCGGCACACCAGCCTTCAATAATGCTTCGCAGACCGCCTCTCCGTCCCGCTGAAGCAACGCACTTTCCAATTCCTCCTTTAGCGCAAGACGATTTGTGACCCTGCCGCCGTTCGTATTGAAGCGTGGGTCTTCGGTTAGCTCGGGCCTTTCAAGCACATCGCATAATCTGCTAAAGGCCCGGTCGTTCCCACACCCAAAGAAGATATCAACCGTCTTCGAGCGGAATTTGTCGTATGGGCTTACATTGGGATGCGCATTGCCTGTCGCGACGGGGACCTTGTCGGAAAGCAAATAATTGATGAGATAGGGATGCATCAGCGATACGGCGCTATCAAACAACGTCATATCGATATACTGCCCACGGCCAGAGCTAACTCGCTCAATGACCGCCATCAGGATCGCAATTCCGGCATACAGACCCGTTCCCATATCGACCATCGGGATGCCAACCCGCGTTGGTCCCGTGTCCTCGGTTCCATTGACACTGAACCAGCCAGCCGTCCCCTGGATGATCGCATCATAACCAGGGAATCCACCAAGCGGGCCGTCGCCACCATAGCCACTGATCCGGCAGTGAATCAGCTCGGGAAATCGCTGGCTCAATACCTCTTCGTATCCAATACCCCAGCGCTCCAACGTACTCGGCTTGTAGTTTTCAATCAGAACATCGGCGTTCTCAAGTAACCGCAAAAGAACTTCGCGTCCTTCTGGCTTTGACAAATCGAGCCCGATTGAGCGCTTATTACGATTCAGGCCGATAAAATACGATGCATCACCGTCGAGAAACGTCGGTCCCCAGTCGCGAACTTCATCTCCCTGCGGCGGCTCGACCTTGATGATCTCCGCACCATGGTCCCCTAAAATCTGGGTGCAGTAAGGCCCACCAAGAACACGCGTCAGATCTATAACGCGCTTGCCTGCGAGCGCGCCGGTAGCGCCTGGTTCTTTGCTCATACTGTCGTCTTTCTTTGTGTTGGAATGTCGGGTCCGACCGCGACGTCAGCGCCTTTTCAGAGTTTCCATTTCTCCGAAACAGGTACGTCGTTTCGTGCTGCAAGAGGCGGACTATATATGATAACGCACTGGTAGTCCTCTTCACCAACCGCAACGATTGAATGTTCCAGCATTGGCGGAATACGGATGACGTCACCAGGGCCACACATCCTTATGGGATCGTCACCAAGGCCGACCTCCGCATGCCCGTGAAGAATATAGATAATCTGGTGTTCATTCTCGTGATAATGCGGTTCCGCCTCGCCGCCGGGCTTGACCGTTCCTAAAACCATTTCAAAGGCATCGCAGAAATCTTTATCCGCCAACCGAACGTTAACCGTTCCAACATGGTCGGGCGGCGCATATTGCTCAAGCTCATTCTGATGAGAAATTAACGCTGAGTGCTTCGCCATGTCGGCATGTATCCCGGCTCCGAATATTACCCTTTTTTAGCAGGCTCGCCCCCAGCCCGTAAACTCCAGGAAAAATCGGAAAATTTTGCCAAACTGCGTTAATCATTCTGAAACCAAGAGTGCCGAATATTAAATGAGATCTTGGCGATTGCGTTCGGTTAGGAGAATAAGGCATGACGGCCCTGCAGCGGGAAAACGATAAACTGCGCTCGGAGATATTCAATCTATTCAAGTATATCCAGAGTCTGCGCACTGAAATTGTGCAAATAAATAGCCGGACAGACGAACGGACACATTTTCAAACAATGTCCGAACACTTGGACGAGATCGTTACATCGACCGAGCAAGCCACGGATAGCATTCTGGAAAAGCTCGAGGAAATCGACAATTTCGTAGAGGAAATACGTGGTAGCGGCGCTGACGGCCCTGTACCGGGCCTCTGCGATCAAATTAACGACAAAACGATGGCAGCGATTGAATCCTGTACTTTTCAGGATATCACCGGCCAAAGAGTCGGCCGTATCGTCAAATCGATGCAGTTCGTTGAAGAACGTGTCAGCGCGATGGTCGATCTGTGGGGCCGCGACAATATCGAAGCCTTACGCGAAGAGTTCGGCGACCCCGACACGCGCAGCGGTGACGAAGCGCTCTTAAACGGGCCGCAACTGGCTGGCGAGTCGATCTCGCAGGACGAGATCGACCAGCTCTTTGCCTAAACAGCGCCTGGTTATTCCAGGCGCTGTTTAAGACTAACTAACTATTAACCAGATTCGGCAGCCAGGTTATGATTCCCGGGAATGCCAGGAACAAGCCGATCGTCGCGGCATCCGCGGCAAAGAACGGACCTATCCCCCGGAACACGTCTCCCAATGGAATATCCGGTCTAACCGCAGCCACGACATAACAGTTTAAGCCCACCGGGGGGGTGATGAGGCACACCTCGCACATCTTCACGACGATGATACCAAACCAGATCGGATCGTAGCCCAACGCAATGACAGCAGGATACACCACCGGCAGGGTCAGCAGCAGCATGCCAATGGCGTCCATGAACATGCCCAGCACGGCGTAGCCCAGCAGGATCATGATCATGACAACGACCGGCGGCAGCGGCAGGCTGATCAGCCATTCTGCGAACGCTTGCGGCAGACCGGCGAAGCCCAGGAACCGTACGAAGATCAGGATACCCCAGATGAGGGCAAAGATCATGACAGTCAGCTTCGCCGTCTCGATCAGCGCTTCTTGCAGCGGACCCCACTTCATGCCGCGAGCGAGCGCGATGCACAGGACGACGAACGCGCCAAGCGCGCCGGCCTCCGTCGGTGTCGCCCACCCGGTATACATGGCGCTGAAGATGATGATCACGACGGCAAAAATCGGCAGCGTGCCCGGTAGCGTCTTGATTCGTTCCATCATTGGCGGCGATGCGATCGGCCGGCCCAATTCCGGTTTCCACATGCACTGCCCGATGATCAACGCCGCGTAAATTAAGGCGGAAACGACGCCAGGCAGAAAGCCAGCGAGAATCAACGCACCAACTGATTCCTCCACGATGATGGCGTAAATTACCAAGATCGCACTGGGTGGTATCAGCGATGCCAAGGTGCCGCCTGCAGCGACGACACCGGCGGCTAATCGTCTGTCATACCCGTGATCCAGCATGTGTGGGATGGCGACGCGGCTAAAGACCGCGGCCGTCGCCGTACTGGCACCGGACACGGCGGCGAAACCGGCCGTCGCGAACACGCTGGCGACCGCGAGGCCGCCGGGCACCCAGCCGAACCAGGCCCGCGCCGCGTTAAACAACGCATGGGTCAGGCCCGCGTGGTAGGCAATGAAACCGATCAAAATGAACATCGGCAGCACGCTGAGCACGTAGTTGATCGACTTCGAATGCGGTACCGTGCCAACGATGCCGGCGCCGGCATCCCAGCCGATAATGTGCACCGTGCCAAACAATCCGATAATCGCAGCGGCGGCGAAAACGCGAACACCGCCGAAGACCAATACGAGCAGGCCGCCCGTATAGACCAAACCAATTGTAAATTCGTCCATCAGTCGGCCTCCGCCTTAGTATCTCGTCCCAGAAGATCGACTTTCTCTTCCTCACCGGCCAGACCCGCGTCGATCTCATGCTGCGCTTGTTCGTCGACCGTCTCGATATGCGGCACCGCGATCTGTTTGGCTTCCGGATCGAGTATCAACCGGTAGAACCCGACAGCCTGCAATACCAACCGTACCATCAGAACGGAAAATGCGAAGGGCACCGCCAGCTTCGACGGCCAGAGAATGATCTCGATGTCGATCGTGCTGTCGCCGTTCACCCAGGCACGCTCGAAATGGGTCCAGCTATAGACGATCAGTATCGCAACAATGACCATAATGACCAGCGTCCCGATGAACTCCATCGTGTAGAGCAGCCGCCCCTTGAAACGGCCTATAACGATTTCCATTCGGATGTGGCCACCCAGGTTTTGGCAGTATGCCAATCCCAGGAAAGCGAATGTCGTCATAGCCATTTCGACGACGTCCACATAACCCGGGACCGGTACGTTCAAAAGCTTTCGTCCAAACACTTGATAGGTGCCGACGAACATCAAAAGCAGAATTGTTATCGCAGCGATCAGGTTCAGGAATTTTTCGACGACGAAGTAGGCATCGTCGAGCTTCGAGAACGTTTGCGCGGCAGGGCTCAGTTCTGCGGCGTCGTTCATTGCCATGGCCAAATCCAAATTGTCTCAGAAATTGATAAAACAGAGGCTGCCGAACCGTTAGGCAGTTCGACAGCCTCTCATTTAAGTCTTTTCGCCTACTTTCCGTAGGTGCGCGTTGTCGGATACTTCTTGCGAGCATCCGCTGCTGTTTTCAGCAGAAGGTCGAGAAGTTCTTGCGCTTCCGGCACCGTCTTGGAGGCCTCGGCAACCCACTCGTCCCAAATCGGCTTACCCGCAACCTTGCGAAACTGGGCCATCTGGTCTTCAGGGATCGTGATAGCCTTCATCTTCGTCGGCCACACTTTCAGGTTCTCGATGTCTTTTTTCTGGTAAGCGGCGGATTGAAATTCAACCGCGTCCCGCTTCAAGCCGTTCAGCAAATCCTTGTACTGCTTCGGCAGCTTGGCCCAAGAGTCCTTGTTCGCCACGATTGGGCAGTTCACCGTGCCGAGCGACATGTTCGTCGTGTACCAGTCCGCAACCTCGTCCAACTTGTAGGCACTGAACGCATAGGTGAACGGGAAGCCGATGGCGTCGACCGTGCCGCGTTGCAGCGCCGTATAGGTCTCAGACGCCGTCACCGTGGTCGGAACCGCGCCGATTTTCTTCGCCGAACGGCCCATACCACCGAGCGCCCGCAGACGCTTGCCCTTGAAGTCCGCGACAGAAGCCGGCGGCTTGCCCTTGCCCATGTATTCATACTGCGGCAAGACGTTGATCGCGAAAATGATCGCGTTCCACTTCGCGAAATTCTTCACCACCGCAGGATGGCTGAAGATCGCGTTGGAAACTTCGTATTGAACGTCGAAGTTCGTGATCGGCAGAAACGGCATGTCCAGAACGTTCGCCGCCGGCAGCTTGCCAGGGTGATAGGATTGGCAGACCAGCGCCGCGTCGACAGCGCCAACCGAGATACTGTCCAGATTTTCCTTACTCTTCGACAGCTGTTCGCCGTAGTAGAGCTTGAATTTGAACTTTCCGCCAGTGCGCTCTTCCACCGTCTTGGAGATGTATTCAAGACTTTCGGTGAAAGCCCGGCGTTTGCCCCACAGCGACACACGCCATGTGAGATCCGGGCCGTCCACCATCTGCGCTTCTGCCGGGTTGTACGGAGCAGGAGCGCCCATCGCCAAGACAAAGGCGGAAGCCGCAACCGTTCCTGTTAGATATTTAGTAAGATTCCTCATAATCTTTGGTTCTCCCGTAACCGTGAAACTCTCTGTTCAATATTACTTATTAGGCTTTCCCGGTCCGCGGTTGGACCACGAATACGAGAACGGAGCGGACAAGTTCGCTGCCCTTCCTAACCCATAAGGCCCACTGTAACGTGATGTCGCCAACACGGCAAACAGGTTTCAATCCCGTAACCTAATCGCGAACGCCCGGTTACGGAGCCCTTTCTTTTATTGCCTCTTGAAAATCGGCTACGATGCCTGTCGCGCGCGTCCTGCGTCACGGATCGCCGACAACGTCGTTCGCGTCGTGATCACGTCGACATCAAGCCGGATTTCGATCAAGGAAATCCGTCCTGCGCCAAGTGCGGCCTCGAACGCCGGTGCGAAATCCGCCGTTTTTTCGACAAGCGCGCCGAAGGCACCAAAACTTTCCGCCCATTTGGGAAAGTCCGGATTGGTCAGCCCCGTCGCAATGGTGCGATCCGGGTAATCGCGTTCCTGATGCATCCGGATCGTGCCATAGGCGTTATTGTTCACAACGATAATGATGGGATCGATACCGTAATGCATGGCCGTCGCAAATTCCTGTCCCGACATCATGAACCCGCCGTCACCGACAAAGCCGATAACGGGACGATTAGGGTATGTCAGCCGTGATGCAATAGCGGCCGGCACGCTGTATCCCATGGCGCCGCTCGTCGGTGCGATTTGCGATGGGTATGTCGAGTAGCGATAAAATCGCTGCGACCAGCCCGAAAAGTTCCCGGCATCGCAGGTGATAATCGCATCATCGGAGACCCGTGCCTGAATATCTGCGATCACCTGAACCATATCGACAGCGCCCGGCATCTCTAGCGTTGGCGCCAAATTGCCCAAATAATCCTCTCGGGCAGCGCCGGCCCACTCAGCCCATGCAGAAGCATCGACCGCCGGCGCCTGCCGTGCCGCGGCCGCAAACCGGTCGACAGCAGCCGCTATCGGTAAATCGGCTTGATAGACGCGGCCCAACTCGTCAGGGTCGGAATAGATATGGATGAGTTTCTGGGCCGGTCGCGGCGTTTGAACCAGTGAATAGCCGGATGTCGTCATTTCGCCAAGCCGCGCACCCACGACCAGCAACAAATCGGCTTCCTTGACCCGGGCCGCCAACGCCGCATTTACACTCGTGCCCAATTCGCCGACGTAACAATCACTGTTGTTATCGACGATATCCTGACACCGGAATGACGCGGCGACAGGCAATCCATTCGCTTCGGCGTAGGCCAGAATGTCGGCGCAGGCCGTCTCATTCCAACCACCGCCGCCAACGATCATCAGGGGCCGTTCGGCAGAAGACAGCATTTCCTGCATGGCTGCGATATCCGCCGGATCGACGCCGGGCCGCACGGTCTTGAACGGATCGGCGTCGCCAGTATCGGTCAGGTCCCGCAGCATGTCTTCCGGCAATGCCAGCGCCACCGGCCCTGGCCGTCCGGACATGGCATGGTGGAACGCCTTGCTCACCATTTCGGGAACCCGGTCGGCAGATTCGATCTGTCCGACCCATTTGCACAATGCACCGTAAAATTGGCGGTAGTCGACCTCTTGGAAGGCTTCACGGTATTCCTGATCGCGGGCAACCTGGCCAATTAGAATGACCATCGGCGTCGAATCCTGCATCGCGGTATGCACACCGACCGAGCCATTACAGGCGCCCGGCGCGCGAGTAACCATGGCGATGCCCGGTTTCCCCGTCAGCTTGCCATAGGCTTCCGCCATATTGGTGGCCCCGCCTTCCTGCCGGCAGCTAATGACCTTTATTTCGTTGGACGCATCGTGCAACGCATCAATAAGCGCCAGATAGCTCTCTCCCGGAACGCAGAACGCCGTATCGACACCGTGGATCTTCAACTGGTCGGCCAAGACCTGACCACCAGTCCGCATGCTGGCGCTCTCGCTCATATCGACTACCCCTCTTTGATTTTGCTGCCTCAATTTAGCGGCGAGACCTTGTACACGCTTCATGCGCATTTGCGAAGAGCCTGACGAATTGACACCACCAGTCAACCCGCCCATTTTCCTGACATGACTTCGCCGAACCCCAGACTGAATGCGTACCGCCCGGGTCTCGCGGCCGAGCATCTGCGCGATACAATAAAGGCCGACCGCTACAGTACCGGCATCGCAAAAACGGTCATCAAGGGAAGCCTCCCCTTGCGACGCTCACCTGACCCAAACGCGCCGCTCGATACCGAACTGCTCTTCGGCGACACCGTCACCGTCTATGATGATCAATCCGGCTGGGCCTGGTTGCAGGCCACCTCCGACGATTATGTCGGCTACACGCCGTCTGAGGGGTTAGGCAATGAACAAGAACCGCCGACACACTATGTAACAGCGTTGCGTACATATTTGTTTCCGGAGCCGGACCTAAAATCCCCACCATTGGACTTGCTCAGCATGGCGTCCACTGTTCGTATCGACGTGCAAGACGGCACTTATAGCAGAATTGCCAATGGCGGCTGGCTCTACGGCAAGCACCTCGCACCCATCGGCAAATTCGCGACCAACCACTGCGGAATTGCGCTGAGGTTCCTCGGCACACCCTATCTATGGGGCGGAAAGACAAGCATCGGCCTCGATTGCTCCGGGCTGACGCAAGTCGCCCTGGCACTATGCGGACAATCAGTGGCTCGGGATACCGGGATGCAGGAAAAAACGGTCGGCACCCCGATTGCCTTCTCGGGCGATGACTCGGTCTTGCGCAAAGGAGACCTCGTCTTCTGGCCGGGCCATGTCGGTATCTGGATCGACGCCGCGCATTTCGTGCACGCGAACGCAACCGACATGATGGTCGCCGTAGCACCCCTTTCCCATGTCGCAGCATATATTAAAGAAGCGACCGGTGATGAAATCTGCGCCGTCCGCCGGCCATAGGACCAAATCAGTCGACAATCGTCCCGCCGTTCCAGCGCCGCTGCAGCAGAATCGCGCAAAGCCCGCCCAAGGCGGACAGGATTGTCATCACATGGAAAGCGCCGCCGCCATATTCTTCGTATAACGGCCCTAGCAAGGGTGCCACGACCGCGCCGGCGACGCTCAAGGCGACGGACCCGTGCAGGCTCTGCGCGGTCGCGGACAATCGGTTCGGAATGGCCCGCGCAATGAACGCCATCGCTGCCAAATGCGCCGCGCCAAAGGTCAAAGCGTGCAAAGTTTGGATCAAAAATAAGACAGGTAGCGATGAGCTTTCCGCCAGGATCGTCCAACGAACGATGCCGGCAAGTGCTGCCAGTCCGAATAGCCAACTTATACCGAGCCGGGCAACAAATCGCGCGCCAACGGCGAATAAGAGAACTTCCGCGATGACGCCGGTAGCCCAAAGCAGACCGATCGTACCATCGCTAATCCCTGCCGCCCGCCAATGCAGCGTGCCGAAGATATAGACGACGAGATGGCTGGTCTGTAACAGCGCACTACAGAGCATGAAGAGTGCGAACAGGGGATGGGTGAACAGCCGCCAAACGCCGGACATCCGAATTGGCGCGGGCTCGACCCGCGTGTCCGGCAGCACGAGACAGACCAGAAACAACGAAACGAAGCTGACCAGCAGAACCCAGAAAATCGCCGCTTCCGGTAGGGCCTCGAGCATCTTGCCACCGGCCACTGTGGCAAGGATGAAGCTGATCGACCCCCACAGACGAACCCGGCCATATTGGATATTGCGCGCTTGCGTATTGACGATCGCCAGGCTGTCGCCAAGCGGCATGATGGTGCCCCAAGCCGCCCCGACCGCCGCCGCCACAGCGGCATATTGCCAGACCGAATCGCAAAAGAGATAGAGGATGAATAAGAGCGCCGTAATGCCATTGAGGAGCAAGAGCGGCCGCCGCCGATCCCCGCGGCGGTCCGCCATCGCGGCAATCAGGGGACTCGAAATGACGCGGGCAAATCGGCCCACCGCGAAAAGCAAGCTGATCTCAACCGGTCCGAGGCCTCGGCTTTCGAGCCAGACCGGCCAGAACGGCATATAGACGCCGGCATTGATGAAAAAGAAGATGTAGAACAGCGACAGCCGGACCCCGACGGAGAGATCCGACTGCGCGGTGTTCTGTGGCGGGACCGAAGAAACCATACCGCCCCCTTAGGGGGGACGCGGCGCCGGCGCAACCGGTTTTTCTGTCCAGCTTAAATCCCCATCCCGTCACTCGCGGATGTAATACAACAAATCCAGAACCGGCGGCTCGACATTGGTCTGACTTAATAGACCATGCGCCTGCCCCCTGTGATGGGCCTGATGATTGAAGAAGTGCTGCAAGATAACGGCCCGCTCCATCGTGAACGGATCACCGCTCGTTGTTTTGTAGGTAACGTCACCGGTCATATCCGCATCGGACATAGTATCCATATAGGCGATTATATCATCGTCCATTGTCTCTCGTGCGTTCCGTAGCATGTCACGGCGATCATACATTTCCGCATTCAACGCAATGACAGGAGACGTTCCATGCAGCCGGGATGTCCAGATCGTGTCGCCCACCATCATGTGGTTTAGGACGCCATGAATGGACCCGAAAAAGGCCTCTCTTTTGGCGAAATAATCGTCGTCGGTTAACTGGTCGCAGCTGTCGTAAAGGCGGTTATTCGCCCATTTATTATAGGCTGCGAATCGTTTGAAATGACCTAGCACGGTTTCTGCTCCTTGCTGTGGTTCGGACTATCTACAGCATTCATAACGTGCTGAGCCGTGCCTTGAAAATCGATATATTTTCAATTTTAATTGAAATTTTCTCTATCAAATTTTATTAAGATAATTATATAACTATCTATAATACATCTACTATGTACTATATTTTGATGAATAATATTCGATTAAATGAACGCTGAACTTACACGACGGCTGCCACCTCTTAACGCGCTGCGTGCGTTTGAAGCAACCGCTCGCCTATCGACATTGGCCGCAGCGGCGGCGGAGTTAAATGTCACCCCTTCCGCCATAAGCCATCAAATCCGCACATTGGAGAACACTCTTGGCGTGCGGCTGTTCCGACGTGCCAATCGCCGTCTTTCCCTGACGAAAGATGGCCGCGCCCTCCTCCCCGGGTTGACCGACGGTTTTCGGCGACTGACGGCCGCCGTCGCCGAGCTTGAGACAAACCAGCGGCAAGGAGCCCTCACGATCAGCATGTTATCGACGCTTGCGATGCGTTGGTTCATGCCCCGGCTCACCCATTTCCATCGGGATCATCCTGAAATCGACGTGCGCATTTCCACAACGACTCGAACCGTTGATCTGGAGCGCGAGGATATTGATATCGCGATTCGGCACGGGCGTGGCGATTGGCCCGACGTGCAATCGGAAAAACTTTTCCAGCTCGAGACCTTGCCTGTCTGCAGTCCGGAATTGCCGCGAGAGGAAGCACCGCTCAACATCCCCGGTGACATTCGGCACCATGTTCTCCTGCGCGCCGACGCCCGGCCGGACGATTGGCGTGTATGGCTTGAGAGCGTCGGTGAACCGAACCTGAAGCCAAGCCGCGAATTGACCTTCGATACGACGGACTTCGCACTCGCTGCCGCCATTAGAGGTTTGGGCATCGCGATCGCGGATCGCCATATCATTCACGATGAGCTGGAAGCGGGCCGCTTGATCGCGCCGTTCAGCGCCTCCATCAGCCACGATAGCGGTTACTATCTTGTGTATCCCCGCGAACGCGCCGGTCATCCCAAAAGTATTGCGTTCCGCGAATGGCTCTTGCGCGAAGCCGCAGATTTATGAGCTCACGCCGCCGGATCTACGCCCGGACGATACCCGCCTGCGGGCTCGAGGCTTCTGCATAGAGTTTTCGAGGAATTCGGCCCGCTTCAAAAGCAAGCCGCCCTGCCTGCACTCCCTTACCCATGGCATCGGCCATTTTGATCGGATCACGAGCCTTTGCAATCGCCGTATTCAAGAGGATGGCATCACACCCAAGCTCCAGCGCAATCGCAGCATCCGACGCCGTGCCAATGCCCGCGTCGACGATGACCGGTATCGAAACCTGATCACGGATGATTTCGATATTGTACGGATTGCGCAGCCCCATACCGGATCCGATCGGTGCGCCCAAGGGCATCACCGCCGCACAGCCGATATCGGCAAGTTTGCGGCACGTGATCGGATCATCGCTGCAATAGGGCAGGACGATAAAACCATCTTTTACGAGTTCGTCCGCCGCCGCAAGCAAATGTTCCACATCCGGATACAGAGTTTCCTCGTCGCCAATGACCTCAAGCTTGATCCAGTTGGTGCCGATCGCCTCGCGGGCAAGCTGCGCGGTCAGCACCGCATCCCGGGCCGTATAGCAGCCAGCCGTATTCGGCAGCAGATGGTAATCATCGGCCAGCAGTTCGATCACATTCTCGCCGCCACCCTGAATGTTGATGCGCCGGATCGCGACCGTGACAACCTCAGCCCCAGACGCGGCGATCGCGTCCAGCATAATCTGTTGGTTGGGGTACCCCGACGACCCAATGAAAAGCCTGGATTCGAAGGTTTTATCTGCAATCGTAAATCCGTTGGACATCGTCATTACTCGTTTCGTTCGTTCAAACCAATCAGCCGCCCGATACCGGCTTCACAATCTCGACGGCATCACCGGCAGAAAGTTGGATATCCTGCCAGTCGCGGCGCGGCACAACAGATCCGTTTAGGGCGACAGCCAAGAATGGCGCACTTTCGTCCACACCTTCCTCTTGAAGGATTTCCGCGATTGTCGACGCGTGAATCGTTTTGCCGATTCCGTTGACTTGTATTTCCTGGCTCATTCCTGGCTTCCCGTACTGGCTGTCCGGTTCTGCCTGACAGCGAACCGATCAATGCCAAAGGGTTCAATCGATTTTAGTAGCGTACCATCCAGCATGAAGGCGCTGACGGCGTCAATGGTCAACGGTGCCAGCAACACGCCATTCCGATGATGCCCCGTCGCGACGACAAGGCCATCGACCGGTGTCGGGCCCAAAATCGGCGCATCGTCGCGGCTCGTTGGACGGAATCCAACCCACATTTCCTTGATCGGCAGTTCCTCGATCTGCGGCAGAATTTCCCACGCCGCTTCGAGTAATCGAAATACGCCGCCGGCGGTCAGGTCTGCATCGAAACCTTTTTCTTCCACCGTCGCGCCCAGGATAAGCGTGCCGTCCCGACGCGGTACGATATAGATGCCCGGGCCCCAGAGGACATGATCCATAATGGGCGCGCGAGGTTCCATTTGCAGCGATAGCATCTGCCCTTTCAAAGGCCGCACAGGCGGCCGCGCCGCCGGGGGCACGCCGTCAATATCGTAAGACCACGCCCCTGCCGCGAGCAGCACCATATCGGCCTCATGCCGCTCGCCAGCCACCAAAATGCCTTTGGCCTGGCCACCCTCTATATCTATCGCATCGACAGCAGTTTCTTCATGCAAGGTTCCGCCTGCCCGCAAGAACGCCTCGCGTAGTGCCAGAACCAATTGCCGGTTGTCGACTTGATGATCCCCTTCACTCAACACAGCCGCGCTGACGCCAGGCGCCAAGTGGGGTTCGATACGCCGCGCCTGGCCGCCCGTCAGCCATGTGACATCGAGGTCCAGGCTTTTGTGGAATTCATACGTATTTCGAAGCTCCGCGGCATCGTCACGATGTGCCGCGACGACGAGGGTGCCTTCATCACGATAGTCGAGAGTTAGGCCGGAGGCTGCTTCCAACTCGGACGCGAAGGCGGGCCAATCCGCCTGGCTTTCCAAATTGAGCGCCAGAAGCGGCTCCTCCCCCGGCTCCGTCTCCACGCGTGCAGCGAGCATACCCGCCGCCGCCCAGCTGGCTTCGCGGCCGGCTTTACCCCGATCGAACACATCGACTTTGCAACCCGCCGCCGCAAGGCGCCAACCGATGCCAAGACCGCAGATACCGCCGCCCACCACTGCTACGGTGGGTCTCTTCTTTTGTAATACTGTTGGAGCGTTTGACATAATGAGCTCCCTACGCTGGCATTATCCAGGTCAGGTTCGTTGGGTATGATCTCAGCCGGAAAATCCGGCACCCCAGCTTATGTCAAATGTAGGGCATACGCGCCGAAATGAAAACCCTCGGCGCATTTATTAGGTTGGTTGGCAGTTCATTTAAGAGAGCTGACTTAAAACGCCGTCCCTCCGGCACCGAAACGTTAGGATATCTTTTGAATATTTTCAGAGATATCGACGCCATCATGCAGCATCACAAGACCATCACGATGAACATAGATCTGCAAATCGCGTTCGAGATGATATTTCGATGCATCAATCGCGATGTCGTAAACGACTTCTTGATCCGCGTAGCGAACTTGCAACTTGTTTCGTTTTGCAAATTCGCCAACAACAAGATCCGGCAACAGCGATGTGCGGTCCACGGATATAACATCGGGAATGTAATAAGCTTCCCGCTCCGTCCCCACGATTGCCGGCAAGGCGCGGCGGTTAAGCTTTAGCTCGACCTTGTCCAATGCCGTATTGAAGATAAACACACGTCCCCAGGATTGCGCTTTCGCGCGCGGCGCTACGGCGGCAACGGCACTTACTGACGCAATACCGGTAATGGCTTGCCTGCGGGAAATCTTCGTTCTTTGCTCGGTCATGCGCGTGCCCCTTGTCAAATAGCCCGACCTGCCAATGACAATGCTTCACACGTACAAAGATTCCGTTAAGTTTTAAAGTTAACAGCCGGGACAGTTGAACCTACCCGGAAAAACACAACCCGCTTATAGTGACGATATTCCTAAACGATATCGTCGACCGATCCCGCAATCGGACAAAAACGGTCCGACAAGGCGATCAACTCCATACGGTGCAAATCGCGTCCTCGGACCACCCCGCCTTGCCCGTCCGGCAAGTCGCGCGTCGCGCAGGCATTGGCGACTACCGTGCACGGAATGCCGAGATCAAGCGCTGCCCGGGCCGTCGAACTGACGCACATATGCGTCATGAAGCCTGCAATAATAAGCGAATCGCAGCCGAGCCCGCGATAGACGGATTCAAGGTCGGTCCCGGAAAACGAATTCGGCAACCCCTTGTTGATGATCGGTTCACTGCCCTCCGGTGCAACCTGTGGCGCGATCAGAAAATTGTCGGTTTCCGGATCGAACAGGCCACCGGGGTTTCCCTTGTGTTGAATATGAATTACGGGCCGGCGCGCAGCGCGCGCCTTCGCGAGCAACTTCCCGCCTTGCTCCAGAGCCGCCTCGATACCATCGCAAACCATGCGCCCGCTCACATATTCCAGCTGCGTGTCGATCATCAGAACCGCACTGCTTGCAAGTGCGTGAGGCTCCGGGTTTGCACCCGCCATTTCCCGTAAAGTTTGCGCCACGGCTGTTCTCCCGTTAAGTGTGATTTCGTCGCAACCTAACCATGCTTGTCTTGACGGTCGAGTCTGATAGGGTCCACGATCAATCACGTCATCTGACCGCCCTCATTGCTATCCTTTCAGGAGTAACGCCGTGCCCGACTCTGCACCCATCGCCAATGGAATCGGTGTTTCCGTTCCCCGTATTGAAGATCACGCGTTGCTTACCGGCGGTGGCCGCTTCATCGACGACATTGATATGCCCGGTCAGGCGCACGCGTATTTTGTCCGCTCGCCCTATGCACACGCCAAAATAAACAGCATCGACAGCACGGCCACGCTCGGAGAACCCGGTGTTATCGCTGTGTTTACCGGTTCCGATATGGATCAAGACGGCGTCGGCGCTATCGTCGGATCCGCGCCGGTTGAAAATCGCGACGGATCGCCTCTCTTTGTGCCCGAACGGCGCTCGATAGCAACCGATGTCGTGCGGTATGCCGGTGAGACGGTCGCCGTCGTCATTGCTGAAACAGCGGAACAAGCCGCGGATGCCGCCGAACTGCTCGATATCGAATACGAGGAACTCCCCTCGGTCACGAGCACGGCAGGTGCGTTGGATGCCGATGCTCCGGTCATCTGGAGCGACGTTGGTAGCAATACGGCACTGGATTGGGAAACCGGGAACCGTGCCGCGACCGATGCCGCCTTTGCTCGTGCCGCCCATGTCACGCAGATCGATCTCGTGAACAACCGGATTGTCGTTGGCGCGACGGAGCCTCGTGGCGCTATCGCGTCCTATGACCCGCTAACGCGGCGTTACACCGTGTATACACCCACCCAAGGCAACATGCCGGTCCATACGGCGATGGCCAATCCCGGACTGGGTGTCCCAAAAGAAGACATTCATCTCATCACACCCGATGTCGGCGGCGGATTTGGGATCAAGAATGGCATTTATCCCGAGCAGATCGTAATACCCTGGGCAGCGAAACGCCTCGGTCGCCCTATCAAATGGTATCCCAGCCGCGGCGATGCCTTCCTGACCGACTATCACGCGCGCGACCATGTCATGCAGGCGGAACTTGCCTTGGACGGCGATGGCAAATTCTTGGCTATCCGCTGCAAGACCACCTCCAGCATGGGTGCCTACCATACCGGCGGTGCCGCAATCATTCCGACAAAGGGTGGCACCCGGATGCTGACGAACGTTTACCGGATCGACACGGTCTTTGCGGAAACCGTCTGCGTCTTCACCAACAACACCCCGACCGCAGCATTCCGCGGCGCGGGCAAGCCCGAATTCTGTTACATGGTCGAGCGGCTGGTCGACAAAGCCGCACGGGAACTGGCAATCGATCCTGCCGACCTGCGTCGGCGCAATTTGGTAACCGCGTCCGAAATGCCCTACAGCACACCCACCGGGCTGGTCTATGACAGCGGCGATTTCGAAGACAATATGAACCAGGCACTGGTTCTTGCCGACCGGGACGGTTTCGCCGATCGCAAACAGCAAGCCAAGGATGCCGGCAAGTTGCTCGGCTTCGGCTATGCCGTTTACACGGAGCCCGACGGCTTCATGGACAATCGGGTCGGGATGCAATTCGACAGTTCAGGCGTCATCACCGTGACGCTGACAGGACAAACCAACGGCCAAGGGCACGCAACGGTGTTCAGCCAGATCGTCGCCAGCCAACTCGGTCTATCGTTCGAAAACATCAATGTCGTACAAGGCGATTCCGACCGTATCGGGCCGGGCTCCGGAACCGGCGGTTCCCGGACGACAACGGTAGCCGGTGCGGCAATCGTGCAAAGTTCCGAGGAGATCATCGAAAAGGGCCAGCGTATCGCGGCCCAGATGCTGGAAGCCAGCGCCGACGATATCGAGTTCCAGCATGGTCGCTTCACCATTGCCGGAACCGACCGAAGCGTCGGCCTGGTCGATGTCGCCAAGGCCTCCTTCAGCAGCGCGAATGTACCGGAAGGGGACGGGCTCGGACTTGAAGGCAATGCGCATTATGTCGCCCGGGCGTACAACTACCCTTGCGGCTGCCACGTCGCAGAAGTCGAGATCGACCGCGACACGGGCTATGTCCAGGTAACCCGGTACGCCATGGTCAGCGACTTCGGCACGATCATCAATCCCATGCTGCTCGAAGGACAATTGCATGGCGGCGTGTCCAATGGTCTCGGACAGGCGTTGAGCGAAGAAGTTGTCTACGATCCGGACTCGGGTCAGCTCATCACCGGCTCCTTCATGGATTACTGCATGCCGCGCGCCGTGGAGACACCCCATTTCGAGTGGGCGACAACGGAAACGACCTGTCAAACCAATCCACTCGGCGTCAAAGGCTGCGGGGAGTCCGGCCCGACCGCCAGCATGCCCGCGGTCGTAAACGCCATCGTCGATGCGCTATCGGAATATGGTGTTACGGAAATCGATATGCCGGTCACCGCGGAAAAGGTCTGGCGCGCGATCAACGCCTAGAGCACATCAGCATTAAACGGAACTTACACTGGTTCCGTTTAATGCTGTGAAGGTGCTCTATTTTCAAAAAGGTCGATCAGATTCACACGATTATTGGATCGCGTAAGCGATTCCAACAATCGTGATCTGATCTAAAGAGCTAGTTTCGGTTCCGCGAGAACGCCGTTCACGCAATCGACCAGCTTCTGCGCCATGCGCGGCAGAGGCCGGTTGCGCGCATAGACGATGCCCATCGTTACCTCGATTGCGGGTTCGATGGCCCGCACGATGAAACCGTCCTGCGGCTCGAACCACAGGGTAAACTCGTCGACGAGTGCGATGCCGCCGCCGAGCCGGACCAGGTCGCGCACAAGGCTGGTGTGATTGGCTTCGATTCTGACGACAGGCAAACTGTCGTGATCGACGAAGGCTTTCTGGATGCTACGGGCAAACGGTAGGTCCGGGTGGTAGGCAATAAGCGGAAAGCCTTCCAGGTCGCGCGTCCGCAAGCTCTGCTTCCCGGCAAGTTCATGATCCGGCGACATGATGCAGACGATCCTGCCCGTATGCAGCGGAACGCTGGTGGTCAACGGTTCCGCCTGCGTAAAGTGAACGATCCCCAAATCGATCCGTCCCCAGGCGGAATCGTCTACGATTTGAGACTGCGTATCGACCTTGGCGTGAATGCGGACATCAGGGTTGGAGCGTGACAGGTTGACGATCGCGCGGGGCATGATCGACGCAGCAAAAGCCGCCGCCATCGACACCCGCAAGGTACCTTCGTTCTGATGCCTGATATTCGAGAGTAAACGCTCGAACGCGACATGCTCGTCGTTCAGCCGCGCCGCTTCACCAGCAAGAACGAGCGCTTCCGCGGTGGGGCGCAAGCGGCCTTCCAACCGTTCGAAGAGCCTGACCCCGGCAATATCCTCCAGCCGCTTGATCGCCTTGCTCGCCGTGGGCTGCGAAATATTCAGCTCTTCAGCAGCCCCCGTAACCGACCCCTGGCGCAATACCGCGGCCAGAACCTGTAAATGCTTGGTGGAAAGCATAACATTCCAATTTGGAATAAGTTTCTAAAAAATCGTCATTTGTATAATACCCTGGCAAACTCGATTATGCGCCCTCAATCAGCTTCACGTTCAAAATCCAGGAATTATTCATGAGTTCACTTCGTATCGGCGTCGATTCCGGCGGTACCTTCACCGACGTCTGCCTGCTGAATGAAACGACGGGGCAATTTTCCGTCTGGAAATTATCGAGCACACCACACGATCCCTCCGAGGCGATTGCCAATGGGGCACAGGAGGCTGTCGAACGGTTCGGCAGCGATGATGCCGCCGTGTCGTTCTTCGGCCATGGCACGACAGTGGCGACCAATGCCCTCATCCAAGGGAAAGGTGCTCGCGCGGGCTTGATTACGAATGACGGCTTCCGTGATTTGCTCGACCTCGGCCGGCAAACCCGTCCTCACCTTTACGATTTGCAGACCGACAAACCCAAGGCACTCATCCCACGCGACCGCCGATTGGAGGTCCAGGAACGGCTGCTCTATGACGGCACCGTCGAGCGCGAGCCGACCGAAGAGGAAGTCCGCACCATGGCGCGAAAGCTGCGCGACATGGATGTTGAAGCGGCAGCCGTTTGCTTTCTATACAGCTTCGTGTCACCGGACCACGAGGCGATGGCCGCCCGTATTCTGGAAGAGGAGTTGGGCGATGCGTTCATAACGGCGTCGCATCAGGTCTGTCCCGAATTCCGTGAATTCGAACGGCTGAGCACGACAGTCGTGAACGCGTTCCTCGGCCCTGTGATGAAAGGCTATCTTTCGCGCCTCACACCCCGGCTGCAGGATGCCGGAATTACCGTGCAGCCGCACATCACGCAGTCCAATGGCGGCACCATCACCTTCGAGACGGCGTCGACACTCCCCGTGCGAACGGTTCTGTCAGGTCCTAGCACCGGCGTTGTCGGCGCTCTTGAAACCGGCCGCATCGTCGATGTCGGCGATATCATCACCTTCGATATGGGCGGCACGTCGACCGACGTTTCGCTGATCCAAAATGCCCGGCCGGAAACGACGACCGAAGCCATCGTGCATGGCTATCCGATCAAGGTCCCGATGATCGACATACACACGGTCGGCGCCGGCGGCGGCTCGATTGCCTATGTCGATAGCGGCGGTTTTCTGAAGGTTGGCCCGCGCAGTGCCGGTGCCGCCCCGGGCCCGATATGCTATGGCCTCGGTAATGACGAACCAACCGTCACGGATGCCAATGTCGTCATGCAAATTCTCAATCCAAAGGAACTATTGGGCGGCCGGATGCCAATCGACCGGGAACCGGCGCTTCAGGCCATCGAAAAACTCGGTGAACAGATGGGCCTGTCCGCCTTGGAAACTGCGGCAGGAATCGTCCGCGTCGTCACCGCCAATATGGCGCGCGCGATCCGGTTGATCTCGGTTCAGCGCGGCCATGACCCGCGCGAATACTGCCTGATGCCGTTCGGCGGCGGCGGCCCCGTCCATGCCGGGCGGCTGGCGCGGGAACTCGGCATGCCCCGCATCCTTGTGCCACGCAATCCGGGCATCCTCTGCGCACTGGGGCTGCTCCTCACGGACCTTCGGCATGATCTTTCCGTCACCCGCAGGCTACTCCTCGAACCGGCTGCCGCCGATGCCATTCGCGACTCGATGGGTAAGCTTCGCAAGGAAGCCGACGCCTGGTTCGCGAAGGAGAGCATCGGCGCAGATCGGCAGCGCCTCGTGGCGTCGGCGGATATGCGCTATGCCGGTCAAAACTACGAGTTGAACGTCCCTGTCCCGGACCTGGAAGACGACGCCGCGCTGCTCGACGCCCTCACGGCAAACTTTAACGACGCCTACAGCCGGCTCTATGACTATACCGCGCCAGAAGAAGCGATCGAGATCGTCACCTTCCGGGTCGAGGCTTATGGCGTGGTCGAAAAACCGCAATTTTCAGCGCACCCCGATGCCGGTGCGGATGCCTCGGCGGCCTTGCTCGATTCGCGAGACGTCTACATGCCGGAAACGAAGACCTTCGAAAGCACGCGCATCTATGACCGTGACCGGTTGCAGACAGGCAATAAGGTTGAAGGCCCGGCCGTGATAGAACAGATGGATTCGACCACATTCATCCTGCCGGGACAGCGAGCCACGATTGATCCCTACCACAATATCGTCATCGAAGAGGAGACCGCGTGATGCCCGACGAAACACGCCTTGAAGTCGCGACGATTGACCCGGTAACGGTCGAAGTCATCGGCAACGCCATCGCCTCCATTGCCGACGAGATGGGTGAGACCCTTATTCGTGCCTCCTACTCGACCAATATCAAGGAACGCCGCGATTGCTCCACGGTCATCTTCGATGCGGCGGGACGCACCCTTTATCAGGCTGAACATATTCCCATTCATCTGGGCTCGTTGATGGGGGTGATCACGGCGATCCTCGAACGGTACGACATCGCGGACATCGCCGATGGTGACCTGTTCGTCGGCAATGACGCCTACACCGGTGGCGGCACCCATTTACCGGACATTGTCGCCGCATCTCCGATTTTCTACGAAGGCCAACTGGTCGGCTGGGCCACCAACCTGGCACATCATGCCGACTTCGTCGACCGGGGCCACGCGCATATCTACCAGGAAGGCTTGCGCATTCCGCCGATCCGGCTGCAGCGTAGTGGCGTCATGCAACAGGATGTCCTCGACCTCATTTTGCTGAATTGCCAAGTACCCAATGAGCGCCAGGCCGATCTGCGCGCGCAGATCGCGGGCAACCGGTTCGGTGTTCAGCGCTTCCAGGCGATGTGCGAACGCTACGGCGTGCCGCTGCTTACCCGCGCTTTCGACGAATTACTGGACTACGCCGAGCGCCGCATGCGTGCCGGCATCGCCACAATTCCGGATGGCGTCTACAGTTTTGAAGACCAATTCGAATGCGACGAGTTGGAGGATATTCTGACGTTCCGCGTGCGCGTTGAAGTGAAAGGCGATGAAATCGAACTCGACTTCGCCAACAATCCACCGCAAGTCCGCGCCGGTCTGAACATGGTCGAAACCGCGCTGCTCGCGACGGTCTACTATGCGATCAAGACGCTCACCGACCCGGATGCCCCACCCAATGCCGGTCTGTTCCGACCGATCAAAGTCACCGCGGAACCCGGCTCGATCCTCAACGCGGTCTCACCGGCCGCCGTCAACGGCCGCACGAACACCTGTCAGCGCGTCGTTGATTTAGTCCATGGCGCGCTCGCGCAGGCGGTGCCGGACCGGATCATTGCGGCCTGCAACGGCGCCGTCACATCCTCGACCTTCAGTGGCGTGAACCCGCGCACCGGTAATTTCTATGTCTATCTGGAAACGCTCGGTGGCGGTTTCGGCGCGCGCGCGACAAAGGACGGGCTCGACGGCGTGCAGGTTCACATCACCAATACAAGCAACCTGCCCGTCGAAGGTCTCGAATCGGAATATCCGCTGCGCGTCGAACGTTATGAACTGGAACGGGATTCCGGCGGCAACGGTAAATGGCGCGGCGGCATGGGTTTCCGGCGCCAGATCCGTTCGTTACACGACGAATGCCGGGTCAGCATGCGCGGTGCGCGGGTTCGCAGTCAGCCTTGGGGCCTTTTCGGTGGTCATGATGGGAGCAGCTATCATGTGGATGCCGACGAAGGCGTCGCGCCGTTCAAGCTTAGTGCCGGCCTCTTATCCACGGGGCAATCAATCGCCATCGTAACCCCAGGCTCCGGCGGTTACGGCGCGCCGGAAGAACGCGACCCCGAATTGGTGCGGCAGGATCTTCGGGAAGACCGAATTTCGCCCGAGGTCGCCCGCGACGTCTATGGACTAGACGCCAAGGATTAAGCGGCGCTCTACCAGGCGCGATGTCCCGGTGCCGGCGGGTCGTTAGGCTGCCCAGCGAAGCACTGCGCAATCGCCATCCACGCCGTCGCCGGTTCACCGACGACGGTTAAGTTGACGTCCACGATGTTCCGGCCCTGGGTCACGACCTGACAGAACTCTACGGCCGAGCCCTCGACCTTGTTCGCCTCGTTCGGCTCGCCCCAATCCCAAACCGCACCGGACGGCGAGGTCAGCCTCACATAGGGCATCTCTCCCGGTTCTGGCTGGTCCCGGTTGGCGAAGGTCCAGCCATAGGTTTTGACGCCCAAGACGGCAATATTCTTGATCCGGTCCGTTTGCATGCGCGGCTTGCGTAACAAGTCGTAGATATCTTGACCGTGCGCCCAGGTTTCCATCTGCCGCGCCGTCGCCGCCATGCGGATGCTCATATCAGGCCCGACCCACTTGATCCGCCGCCGCGCATCCGATGCCGCCATCAAATCACACATTTCTTCAAAGTAGCGATGCCACTGTTCGCGCAGCGCCGGCCCCGCTTTGACCTCGAACCCGCTATCCTCAAGGCCCGTCGTACCATCATTGCGCTCGCGCGCCGCGCGCCGCGACTTGCTGACTTCAAGGAAGCGGTCGGTATCCTTCATCGATAGCACTTTCATCCAGTCGCCTTGATGCAAATGCTGCATGACATGATTGACTGTCCATTCCTTGAACGGCGTGTTCCGGGACCAATCATCCTCGGACAATGTTTTAAGCAGCGCGTTGAGTTCATTCCCTTCGGCGCGCAAATCTGCCGCTTGCTGTTCCATTCGTTCCCTCTTCTTCCCTTACCTATGCCAACGACGCGCGGATACGGTCGACCGTCGGCTGCCGCATCCGCTGCTTCGTTGACGCAAATGCCGCACTGTCTAGTTCAAGCATGTCACGCGCAGTCTGCTGCGCTGTTGCCATCAGATCATCGGCTTCAACAGCCATATCAAGATAACCGGCCGCCGCGGCCTCGTCGGGGTCGTAAAGCTGCGCGCCCAAAATTGCGCGGGTGACCATTCGCGAGTCCAGCCGATCCTCGGCAAGAGCTAATCCGAAAACGGGCAAGGATAGGCCAATCCCTACTTCGTTGAGCCCCAGCTTGTATTCGCCTCGCGCCCCAATGCGAACATCGCCGGCGCACAACAACAACGCGCCCGCCGCGACCGAGTGACCGGTGCACGCGATGACAATGGGCAGCGGATGCATATAGGTCTGTAGCAATGCCTCAACCCCAGCCGTCCGCATGGCCAGCTTGGCAACTTCATCATCGCCGCGAATTATCTTGAGATCGAAGCCAGCACAAAGTACGCCCGGCCGGCCGGTTATGATCACCGCTTCCGCTTCCTCCGCGGCACGGTCGAGCCCTTCGCTCAATGCCGCGATCATTTCGAGACCGAAAGCGTTCGCCTTACCGTCATCCATCGTCAATGTTGCGATGCGGTCGGACAATTCGAATTCTACAAAACCACTCATGACATTCCCTTGTTTGGAATTTTAGATTTACCAGTTTTCGCCAAAAGGCCGAAGTTCGACATAAAACGACCGCGCCGAGCGCGGCTGATGGGCGACATTGTAAATCTCGCTCGCGAGATCGTCCGGCTTGGCGTAATAATCATCCGGCTTCTCCTCGCGCCGCCGCCGCGCAAACGGCATATCGATCACCGCATCAATCACCACGTAAGCGACATGGATACCCTGCGGTCCCAGTTCGCGGGCCAGGCATTCCGCCAAGATTCGTTGCGACGCCTTCGTCGGCGAAAAGCCGATATAGTTAGGCTTGCCACGCAGTGAACCGGTATTGCCGGTGACAATAATCGATCCTTCACCACGCTTGGACATGCCCGGAGCAAGTTCCTGAGCGGTTGCCAGCAAGCCACATGTATTGGCGCGAAAATTTCGTTCCAGATCCGCAGGATCGAGCGTTTCATAAGTCGCGAAACTCGCCAGCGATGCGTTATAGATCACCATTTCAGGCAACCCTTGCTGGGTGACGATTTCGCGCAACGTGGCACGATACGCATCGAGATCCACAATATCAGTCGGGTATGGTGTCGTGTTTGGTAATTCGGTCGCAAAACTGTTCAACCGGCCCCGATGCCGCGCGATCATTGAGACGCGATATCCCTCTGCCGCGAACTTGCGCACACAAGCCAGCCCCGTCCCCGCACCGACCCCCACAACCAAACAATGGGGAGAGGTTCCATTAGCCATCCAGAGCGTCCTTCCTGCCGTTAGCGATTTGCGCCACTAGAACAGCCGAGGCCTGCAATGTCGATTCCCGAGCGGTTGAACAAGCCGTGTAATTATCGCTTGTATCTTATCGTTCCCGCTGTCTTTGGTTCTCCAAATCGCTACGTTGGAGAATGACATGTCCTTTGAAATCTGGATCGCCTTCGCGCTTGCCAGCGCAGCGTTGCTCGCAATTCCAGGGCCAACGGTGATGCTCGTTGTCAGCTACGCGCTCGGGCGTGGGCGCTCGACAGCCTGGGCAACCGTGCCGGGCGTGACATTGGGGGATTTCACGGCCATGACAATTTCTCTTCTCGGCGCGGGTGCCGTCATTGCTGCCTCCGCGACACTTTTCACGATCCTGAAGCTGGCCGGCGCGGCCTATTTGATTTGGCTTGGCATCCAACTCTGGCGCGCCGACCCGACACTCGCAGACGCCAAAAACGACGCCGGCAGGTCTGGCACGAAACGAATGTTCTGGAATTCCTACGTCGTCACCGCGCTCAATCCCAAGAGTATCGCGTTCTTCATCGCCTTCGTGCCGCAATTCGTCGATCCGGCGGCCCCTGTACTCGCCCAATTCACCATCATGGAAGCAACATTTCTGACACTGGCTGCTGTCAATGTCGCAATTTGGGCCGTGCTCGCCGGCCAAATGCGCGCGCAATTCAAAAAGCCATCCGTCTTGCGCCTCACCAATCGGATTGGTGCGACCTTTTTAATTGGTGCTGGCTTCTTGACGGCCGCGATGCGGCGAACCGGCGATTAACACAAACGGCATCGTCTACCTCAGACTGAGGCGAAAATACTCTCAACTATAAAATGTGGTAGCCCGCGAATATTCCCTCATGCTATGAGACAACCTTTGCGGGAGGGTTCAATAGATGCATAGAATTGTTTTAGCCGTTTCGGCCGCGCTGATCTTAGCCGGCTGTTCGGGTACATGGTCATCCTCAAATGTAACGCCAGCAACAGGTACGGCCTCAGCTGCAACTTCGGAGTCAGAAAGCGAGACGACAAGCACCAAGACCGATGAAGAAATGAAGGCCGCATTGAGCAAAATCCAGATGACGGAAAAGGATATCACGGACCGGCCTTATCAGACGCTCGCTGAACTTGATGTGACAGTCAACAAGACAACGCTTTTCCATGCTGACCCAACGCGGGAACTTGTGCGAGAGAAATTAAAAGAAGAAGCAGCCAAACTTGACGCGGATGCAGTGGTCCTAATCCGTTACGGAACCGTCGGCGTTGGGCTATGGAGTTGGGGTTCGCTGGAGGGAAAAGGCCGTGCAGTTAAATTCACAAAGTAAACTCGTTTTCCCAACGCTTATTGCCGGGTTGATATTAGCCGCATGTTCCCGTCCCGCTCCCGAACTGCCTCCTGATTACGGCTCGGTGGATTCGAAACAACGAGTAGATGTTGAAGCGTTTTCACAAAAACAGCTCAAACTCTCCTGCGGTGATATTGAACAAGGCCTCGACGCACTAGCAAAAACAGAAGCAACGCACGAGGAATCCATAAAAAGTAAGCGAGGCAATAACCAGGCAGCAGGATATATAGCCAGCGTTTTGTTCCTGCCCGCAATTTTGGCGACGGAGCATAGTACGAAAGCAAAGAGCGCTTTGGACGATATTCAAACGCGCAGAGACAAGTTGATTGCCTTGGAGCGTTTCAAACAATGTAGTGCTTGAAACAACTCACGATTTAGGGAACCAAGTTAGCCGATGACTTTTCAGGTTTAGGTCTCTCAGATCACGCCATCCTCTGATAACCGGGCAATTTCCGCCGCACTGAATCCGAGCAAATCTGCGTATACGTCATCGTTGTTTGCACCGAGCGCAGGCCCTAGCGTGTCAACGGATCCTGGCGTACCCGTCAGCCGCGGTACGACATTGGGCACGGCGATTTGTCCCGCCCGCGGGTCGTCCACCCGGACGATATTTTCCCGCGCGGCGTAGTGTGGGTCTTCAAAAATTTCATCGATGGCGGCAACGATGCCGCAGGGCACCTCCGCCTCCGCACAAAGGGCGACGACCTCTTTCTGCGAATGGCTGCGGGTCCAGGCCTCGACCATGCCGTCGACGCCGGCCCGGTCCGCCTCGCGTTTCTGGATCGTGCCGTAACGGCCCTCGCCGGCAACCTCCGCTTGCCCCATTAGGCGGGCAAGGCGGGCGTAAATCTTGTCATTCGTACAGGCAATGGCGACCCAACGGTCGTCCTTGGTTGGATAGTGGCTGTGCGGGCAAACATTGACGGTCGGCGCGCCCATGCGCTGCCGGATAAAGCCGAACTTGTCATAGGCGGGAGCCAATTCATCGAGGATGCGGAAGATCGGTTCGTAGAGGCCGACATCGACCATCTGCCCGACGCCCGTCGCTTCGGCGGAACGCAGCGCCATAACGACGCCAAGCGCGCCATAAAGACCGGACATATAATCCGCCAGGGTCGCCGAGCCCGGTGTCGCCGGCGGGCGATCCGGG
>JAJFJB010000273.1 GCA_021774435.1 Alphaproteobacteria bacterium | reverse complement strand
GGCATGCTTGGTTTCACCGTAAGTGTTGACCGGGCTGACAGGATCCAATTCTCGCCATGGTTTTCTTTCGGTGCCGTCGAAGACGTAATCCGTTGAGTAGTGCAGAATTGCCGCATCGTTCAGGGCTGCCCATTCGGCGATGACCCCCGGCGCGTGAGCGTTCACGGCCATGGCCGTATCGCGATCGCTTTCCGCATTATCAACGGCTGTATAGGCCGCCGCGTTGACGATCAAATTCGGACGAGCCTCATTAAGCAGTTTGCGTATCGACGGTTCGCTAAGTAAGTCCATGTTTTCGCGCGATGGCGCGACAACATCGCCATGAGACGGCAGCGTTGCCGCCAGTGCGCGTCCCAACTGACCCGTTTTGCCCGTGAGCAGGATACGCATTACGAAGGGACGTATGTCGGAAGAATCGGTGCGTCTTGCAATCGGGGCGCACTCCGATCCCGGTCTGAGAGCAGTGGTTCCCTGACGGGCCAATCGATGGCGATGTCCGGGTCATCGAACCGGATCGCATGCTCGTCCGTCGGGCGGTAGGGTGCGGTGCACTTGTAGATGAAATCCGCCGTTTCGCTGACAACGCAGAAACCATGTGCAAATCCCGGTGGGATCCAGAGTTGCCGATGGTTCTCAGCCGATAGAATTTCGCCAGCCCAAAGTCCGAACGTATCGCTACCCTGACGAATATCAACGGCGACATCGAAAACAGCACCCGCAATGACTTGCACCAATTTGCCTTGTGCACCGGGTTCCTGAAAATGCAGGCCGCGCAAAACCCCTTTTCCGGAGCGCGAAAGATTATCCTGGACGAAAGGTCCCTCAATTCCCACGGCGATGTAATTTTCGTCGCGCCAGACTTCCTGAAAAAATCCCCTCGGGTCGCCAAACACATCCGGTTCGATGAGCAAGACTTCAGCCAAAGCGGTTTCGAAAATTTGCATTGGCCTGTTACCCTCGCTCGACCAGGGACAGGAGATACTGTCCGTAACCGCATTGCGCCATTTGGTTTGCGAGACGCTCGACCTGATCTGTGTCGATCCAACCTTGCCGCCAGGCGATTTCTTCCAGACAAGCAACTTTCAAGCCCTGTCTGCGCTCAATTGTCGCGATGAAATTGCTCGCATCGAGCAGAGCATCATGCGTGCCGGTATCGAACCAGGCAAAACCGCGGTTCAACGTTTCCACCGTCAGGTCACCGCGCCGAAGGTAGGCGTTATTGACATCGGTGATTTCGATCTCGCCCCGTTGGGAGGGCGTTAATCCTTGCGCAATTTCGACGACGTCCGCGTCGTAAAAGTAAAGCCCCGTGACAGCTAGATCGGATTTTGGATATTGCGGTTTTTCCTCAATTCCTATCGCCTTTTGATCGCGGTCGATTTCCACAACGCCGTAGCGTTGCGGGTCTTGTACCGCGTAGGCAAAAATTGTCGCACCGGTCTCCGCAACGGTGGTTAGTCGGCGTGAAAGGCCTTCGCCATAGAAAATATTGTCGCCCAGGACGAGGGATACCGGATTTTCGTCTATGAATTCGGCGCCAATGCGGAAAGCGTCCGCAATGCCCCTGGGTTCTGCTTGCACCGCGTAGTGTAACGCGACTCCCAGGTCATCTCCGTTGCCGAGTAAAGCTTTGAAGGATTGCAAATGGTCCGGCGTCGAGATGACAAGAATGTCCCGAATTCCGGCGAGAAGCAGCACAGAAAGCGAATAATAGATGAGGGGTTTATCGTATACGGGCATCATCTGTTTGCTGATGCCACGGGTCAGCGGGTAAAGCCGCGTTCCCGTACCTCCTGCGAGGACGATTCCCTTGCTTGCCATGATTGCGCTACCCGGTTGTTTGGGCGGCGAGCCCAAGACGTTCCCCGCCGTATCGCTTGGTCCGAATCGTTTGCCACCAATCCTCGTTTTCCAAATACCAGGCGACGGTTTGTTCAAGCCCGTCCTCGATCGCGATATCCGGTGACCAGTCGAGTGTGCCGGTGATCAGCTTTGTGTCCAACGCGTAACGGCGATCATGGCCGAGTCGATCTTCGACATGTGTAATCAATGAGGCCCTCGGTTTCGGGCTGGGTTGTAGCCGGTCGATTACCGCGCAGAGCTGCTTGGTAATTTCGATGTTGGGGATCCCGGACCCGCTGCCGACATTGTAAATCAGGCCCGGAGTACCACGGGTCAGCACAGCCTCGATCGCCGCGCAATTATCCGTAACATGGATCCATTCGCGTACTTGTTCGCCATCGCCATAGATCGGCAAAGGTTCAAACGCCAGCGCGTTCAAAATCATCAGTGGGATCAGTTTTTCCGGGAATTGGAAAGGGCCGAAATTGTTCGACGACCGCGTGATCAGAGCGGGCAAGCCATATGTCTGGCAGTACGATCGAACGAGGTGATCTGCAGCTGCTTTCGACGCAGCGTAGGGGGAGTTCGGGGCCAACAGGCTTTCTTCGTGCGATGTGCCGTTGGAGACGGAACCGTAAACTTCATCAGTTGAAATTTGCAGAAACCGGAACCCGTCCGGCGCACCGTTTTCGCAGTAAGAGCGTGTGGCCTCAAGGAGTTCGAAGACGCCGGTAATATTTGTTTCGACGAAAGCTCCTGGCCCGTCGATTGAACGGTCGACATGGCTTTCTGCGGCGAAATTCACAATCGCTTGGGGCTTGTGCTCCACCAAAAGCGTGGCGACCAATTTTCGGTCATTGATGGAGCCATGGACAAAACGATGCGCTGCATTCTCGGCAACGGATTCCAATGTCGATAGGTCGCCTGCATAAGTTAGTGCATCAAGAGTGATGACCCGCGCACCACCGGCGATGGCCCGCCGCACGAACTCCGAACCGACAAACCCGGCACCGCCCGTTACAAGTATGATTAGATCTTTCATTCGATCCGGGATCTTATTTCCATCGCATTCACCTGGCACTAATATCAGGCGAACATTCATCCCGCAACGAAACGCGGACATGGCATTTCGCCGTTATCTGTCGAAAGAAAAGGATATTCTGATGCTTTTGTCCGCCGTACTTTGGCCAAGTACGCCAGCGCGGTGTCCTTTGGTGCTGCCTTCGAGATATCGGTTGGGGTATGCACGGTGTAGTTTCGGCCACGCCCTCTTTGGCAGGGTCCTTGAGCAACGACCGCATTTGATCGAGAGCGGCACGGTACGTCATCCACGAGTCCGGTTATGAACTTGAACGCCGCTGTCGCGCTGTTTCTTTACCTATGTATCGGTGTTGCCGCATTCTTTTTCACGGTAATTTACGTGCCGCCGCTTCCGGATGGGTGGTTCGTAAAGCTTCCCAACTGGCCTATTGCCGGATTGGTAATGTTGTTCTTAATAACCTTCTGGCGCGAAAATTTATTACATCCGACGGGTCCGCGTATTGGCATCGCCTTCATCGTTTTGATGCTGTTTTTCGGTGTTACGATACGAGCGGCGGTAAGCGACTCCACGGGTGTTCCCTGGGTCATGTTTGGTTTATTTCCAATACAGGATGCGGCGGACTACTTTGGCGAAGCGGCTGACCTTCTCACAAAAGGAGTCATCGACACGCTGCGCGGGCGGACGATTCACTCCGCAATCCTCGCAACTCTCTTGGCGGTAAGCGGATTCAGTTTATACGCTGTCGCTTTGATACAAACCTGCGCGGCCGGACTTTCAGTCGCTCTTGCGGGGATTGCCATTTGGCGTAATCAGGGCGCTGCGGCGGCATTGATGACCGTGGCGGTCATGTACGCCTTCTACCATTATTTCGTTGGGTCGATGATGACCGAAACAACCGGCTTCGTGTGTGGCACGCTTGCCTTTGCCATGCTATCGGAGGCGTTAAGGCTGAGAAGCCAACCCGTGTTTCTTGCCGGTCTCGCAGTGCTGGCATTCGCACTTTCCGTACGTGTCGGTCCGCTGTTTCTTTTGCCAGCGCTTATCCTGTGGAGCGGATTCGGATTTCGTGGTGAGCGACGTTTCAATTTTCGCACCCCACTGCTGGGATTATGCGTGGTAATTGCCGTTTTCTCCGCGAATACCGCACTCAATTCCCGATTGGCGCCGACGAGTGGCGGGAGCTTTGTCAATGCGGCGGACTCGATCTATGCCCTTGTGGCGAGCGGCAAGGCCATACTCGGACTTCGTACTGAAGATGAACTCCTGACGCAGACGCGGTGGCTGCAAATTTACCGCGACTTTCCGGAGTTGGAGGCGCTTTCCACGGAGGCGAGAGTGGCTCGAAAATTCGAAATCATGTTTGACCAGCTCCTGTATTATCCGCATGCAATTGCTGTTGGCGCCTTGCCAGAGTGGAACAACTATTTTTTCAACGCACAGATCTTGCCATATCAATCGAGCTACAAGAACAGAATCAGCCGCGCTATCGTCGGTATCTTTGCCGTTATCGGACTATTTGTTGTCTGCCGGCCCAAAGGCGATATCCAGCGTGGGTTCATATTGGCTTCCAACCTTGGAATTTTTGCTTCGGTTCCGTTCCTGGTTGGAGGCGAGACACGGGTCTACGCTGCGACTATTGGCTTTACGGCAATGCTGCCGGCTTTTGGCATGGCGTTTATTTCCAATCAGTTTGGTAAACCCTATCTAAAGCCAGAAGCCCCAAAACACGAACTCGCAATCGCGTATGCTGTGGCAGCTTTCGCTAGTGTGCTGATAATACCGATCGCCCTCGGTGCGTTTGTCTACGCCGCCGCCATTCCCTCGGCAGTCGCCGCGCCAGAGTGCCTCATGGGAGAACGTGGTTTCGTGTTTCGGCACTCTCCGGGTGCGCGGCGCGCATTGCGGCAATCAGATGATACGCCACTTTTCGCAGCGCCTGATTTGAGCGCGGCAGAACTGGACGAAAGAGCTGCGGGAAAATATGCGGGTCAACATTCCCCCGCAATAAAAGCATTGGTGCGCTATGCCAACACCAGTTACGGCTCCGCAACAGTTCATTACACGCTGGATTATGTGAGCGCGAAGGCTATAACTTTTGTCGCCCCTGGACCTGGTCCGGAAATGGAAAGCAGTTTTATGAGCGGATGTGCCGCATTCGAGGAAGGCGTTTGGATTGCCTCTACGATCACACCGTACATGGTCGATTCGAAAAAACGCGGCAAACAATAGACATAGAACCTATTTGATCTATGAGCCTTGTAAAAAACTTGCTGAAGACACTCCTCAAAGTACTCATTTCCGTAATGCTGATCGCTTGGTTGTTATCCACAATAGACGGTGCAGCGTTGGCGGAAGGCCTATCGCAGGCAACGGTTCACGGGCTGGTTCTGGTTTTTCTGATTTTGTTAGCGTTGACGGCAGTTCAGGCGCGTCGCTGGGTGATCGTCGCCAATGCCGCGGATATTAAGCTTCCGTTCCGGGCGGCCTGGTCGATCGTCCTTGTCGGTTCATTTTTCAACCAGACTTTTCCTTCGTCAATTGGTGGCGATGCCGCGCGGGTTTGGCGTTTGCACCGTGCCGGCGTTCGTGTCGGCCTGTCGATTCAGACCGTCTTTCTCGATCGGCTTGTCGCACTTCTGGCACTGCTGCTTATTGTTGTCGGGGGACTACCGGCGCTGATGGGATGGATCGGTGATCAGCCCATTCGGTGGGCTGTTCCCTTCCTGCTGTTATTCGGCTTTTCTGCGTTTGCTGGCCTTTTGCTGATTGAAACCCCCTTGTTGCAGCGCTTGCTTGGGCGTTTTCGGACAGCACAGGTCGTTGCGCTTGGCCGCGGTGCGCACGCCGTTTTTTTGCGTCTTGCCTGTATTTTGCCGTCACTCGCGCTATCGTTTTTTATTCACGGTGTTGTTTGCGGTTCGATATTTCTAATTGGCCGAGATATTGGGCTCACGATAACGTATTGGCAAATGTTGGTCTTATTCCCACCGGTATTACTGCTGTCGATGGTGCCATTTTCTATCGCCGGCTGGGGTGTTCGCGAAGGCGCTATGATTACCGCAATGGGTTTGATCGGCGTGCCGCCTGCTGCTGCTTTCACGGTATCTGTGCTGTACGGAATAATCATGGTGGCGGTTGGTCTCGCCGGTGGACTTGTCTGGCTATCGACCGGGCGCCGATTGCAGTTGACAAGCTCGTCTATCGTGCCGCCGCGGCAAGACCTTCGATAATTCGGGCGATTGCCCATTTCGATACTTTGTGATCGGCGTGAGTTTCATCGATCAGAACTTGGAATTGCCCGCTCCCGAGCCCTTCGACAACTTTGCTGACCGCTGGTTCGTATAGCTGGGAAAGCGTGTTGCGGTAACAGCAACGGTCGTACCTGTTAAAGATTTGCGTTAGTTGCCGAGCATGACCGTCGGCTGCCAGTACATACATTTCGAGGTAGTTCGCCGCTTGCAACAAAGGCGGATAGAGTTGCGGCGGCGGCGATTCGCGCTCGAAATTGGAGACCCGCAAATAAAGCGGATAACCGCCCGCGACGGTGATTGTATGACGTATGCGTGTGTCGACCGCTGCGGCGAGGGTTGCAATCCAGCCGCCGGCGGAAAACCCTACCATGTCCACGCGATCGAACGTGGCGTCTTGCTGAATTTCGTTCAAAAGCACGACGATGGGCTCGATATAGAACCGCATAGGCCGCGGATGGACGCTAAGAATGCGGTCGTGGCTCAGCGAATACCAGCCAAACCGGGCCAGATTCAGATTAGGGAACCGGTTGGGCCCGTATTCGGGATAATTCGATGCCGCTACCGTGTAGCCCTGTTCGATCAGTTTGGCGAACAGCGGCGACATCGCTTCAACGGTTCCGGCGTAGCCATGCTGATAGATAACGAGCCTGCCGTTTGGTCGATTTGGCTGCAGCAAATAGATAAAGGCTGCGTACCCGATATCCACTGTTATGCGCCGGATGCTGATCGCAGCGACGCCGGGGATGGCCTTTAGAGCGTCCGGCACATTGCCTGATAACACTTCCGGCCGGCCACTGACCGGCAGAGAGGAGGAGCCCCAGATCAATTCGGTTAAGTCCCGGCGGATATGCTTGGCGGAGTCTTTACCAGTAATTCGAATAAGCTTTGAGGGATCCGTTTTTTTGAAATGCGGTGCTATCTCGTCAAAGACAAATTCGTCCGGTGCCTTGAACCGTTTGTAATAGACCCGGACCCAATCAACATTGTGGGTCAAATAGTAACCAGCCCAGCCGAGGCCAGCGGATATCGCAAGGAATGCGAGGATTGAATAGGTGAGCCGCTTCATGTGCGATGTGGTTCGGCCAGAGCAACCGTCAGCATTGCCGTTAACACCAAGACGGCAATCCACCAAATTTGCCATGCGTCGAAGCTAAGGAACCAAATTGGCGCCGCCGTCGCAATTACCGCCAGCGCGGCTGCCTTACCACCTTGCTCTGTTTGATGGGTCGTGCGTCGCGCGGCCAATCCAAATAACGCGGCGAAGCCGAGCGCGCCCGGCAGGCCGAGATCGTACCAAACCTGGAGAGCACCGCTGTGAGGGTGCGTGGTCAGCTGGATTTCATCATCCTTAACCGAGCCTGTTCTGCGTCGCACGACCCCATGAGCTTCGCTGAGGGGTATGGTTCGAGATGCGCTGAAGCCCCATCCAACGAAAGGGCGGTCCTGAATTTTCTTCATTGCGATATCCCAGATGTTCATGCGGTTCAGGAACGCCGAATCATTGCTGCTTGTCGTCTGGCGAATCGCCGAGGGGTCGAGTGCAGGAGCTATGCGCGGTACAAACGGCGCAATAAGGATTCCAGCGGCGATAGCGATCGCAAGAAATGTCATCGCACCACGGGCCGCGAGCAGAGATGCAAAGAAAAATATGGTGCCAATTATAACGCCGGTCGCCGGAATCGCGCCGGGAAGGGTAAAGGCACAGGCAAAGCCGATACAAATTGCAACAAGAGCAACCATTGGCTCGGAACGCCACAATATCGAGATTGCAGGCCAAAGGAACAGAAGCAAAATGATTGATTGGGGGACCAACGGGAAAAGCGTTGGATCTTTCGAGAATATCCTTCCGAGGACCTTGCCGAGAGCCTCCGATGTCGCGAGATCTACAAAATATAATGAGAATGCCAACCCAATACCGGCGAGAATGAAGCGGCGTAACGCATGCCTTTCATGCTCAACCATTACCGGACAAAATATGAAGCTGGCTATGGCTAAAAGTCCAATCGCAACGACCGAGAGACATTGCGTAATCGCGCTATCACCGCCAGCGGTCCAAAATAGGGATAAAACCGACCAAATCGAGATTAAGCCGACTATGGCGACCAGGGGCCGGTCCGAACGCGTACCGCTGCCATGCTCCAAGGCACGCAATATGAGCACGCCGATTAGGGCGAGCACCACGATTGGCGTGATCAGAAGCGGCGCAAATACTCCAGCGGTCGGTGCTAGTAATGCAGCGGCGCCGAGAACGTGACCGGAATGGATATTTTGTATCGGCATAATTTCCGGAAACCTTCCCGTGTCATTCGTGCCTGGAGCAGAAAAACGAAACAATCCCCACGATTTGCAGCGGAAGCCCACTGTACTCGCTCTGGATCAAGGCGCCGTCGATCATCTTCTCCGGTTGTATCAAGGGGGCGTGGTAGGGTCCACTGCTACCCTGCTAATATACGGTGTTACTGGTGGTCTTGGTATCGATTGCCCTTCAGGTATTGTTCGTTATCATCGCCAAGGTATTGATTTTCAGTTACGAAAATGGCGAAGACCGAAAAATCCAACATCCGCGTCACCTTTGTTTTACCGTCCTTTGCCGGCGGTGGAGCGGAGCGCGTTATCCTTACCTTGGCGGGTCATTTGGACCGCGGGCGGTTTTCGCCAGAGATAATTGTGCTGGACGGCAAAGGCCCATTGGCCAATTCGGTCCCGCAGGATGTTTTGGTAACGGACCTGAAGTGCCCGCGCCTTCGACAGGCATGGCCTAAACTTGGGGCGGCTCTAAAGGCGCATCCTCTCGATGTCGTCGTGCCGACGATCAGCCACATAAACCTCGCTGTGCTCATGCTCCGGCGCAAATTGGGGCCGAAAACGCGTATCATTGCGCGGGAGTCCAATACGCCCTCGGCGAGCCTGGGTTCGACAAACTGGCCGCGGCTGTATCATTGGCTCTATCGGCGCTTTATTCCACGCGCCCATACGATCTTATGTCCCTCGCAAAAGGTCTCGTCGGAATTCACAGAACAGTTTGGTGTTCCCCAGGACCGGCTCGCCGTATTGCCGCACCCGGTCGATGTCGAGATGGTCCGTCGCCAATCGATGAACGCGAGGCGTAAAAGCGGATCAGGGTTACGTTTTGTTGCCGCGGGACGGTTGACCCATCAGAAGGGCTTCGACCGGCTTCTCGATTTGTTGCCGGATTTACCGGAAGACACGCATATTTCACTGCTCGGTGAGGGGGGAGACCTCGCGGCGCTGCGCCGACGTGCCGTTCGTCTTGGCGTGGAGGACCGCATCGAATTTCCGGGATTTGTAGCAAATCCTTGGGCGTACTATGCCGGTGCGGATGCGTTTCTTTTGCCCTCCCGTTGGGAAGGTATGCCCAACGCGGCACTGGAAGCGCTTGCAATTGGCGTTCCTGTCATTGCACGCGCGGAGGCTGGCGGCATTAACGAGGTCTCCGCTCCGGACAAGGCGGTTACGATTGTCGATAGTGATGAATCCTTTGCCGACGCGATGCGCCGGATTGTGCCGATGTCCGGTTTGACCGAACGCACCAGCTTGCTGCCTGCCCGGTTCGCGCTCGATGGTGTCATGACCGCATTCGAGGCGCTGTTGACGCATGCGGTGATAGGAAGGCCACGGTAATAAGGATGCTTCGATCAATAACTAGTGCGGCCGGATCCAAGAACGGCAAAAGGCAAGGACAATCCGATTCGTTATCGACAGCAGGATAGTGAATCGGCATGGTCAACTCATAAACGTGATGAGCCAATGTAGCATGCTTATTGACCAAACGAGTTGACGAATGAATCGCGTTCTCTATTTCGACTGTAGCCCTGATCTGGCGACTCTGATCAACGAAACAGAAGAACTGGTTGGAATACTGCCGGAACTTGAATTCAATATTGATCAGCCGAGAGGCTCGGATTTACCGAGCTTGCTGGCCGGGTATTCAGGCGTGGTAAACGGACATACAAAAATGTCCGGCGCATTGTTAAATACCTGCCCGGATTTGAAGGTCATCGTTTTTCTCGGCACTGGCGTTGCGAGCTATGTCGATATGGATGCCGCGGCGGCCCGCGGCATTGCCGTACACCGGGTTGCAGGGTATGGAAATCGCACAATAGCGGAGCACGCCTTGGCACTGATGTTCGACGGCGTGCGCGGGGTGGCTCGGCTGGACCGGGAAATGCGCGCCGGGATATGGCGACCGGATGGTGGGTTTGAACTGGAAGGTAAGACACTCGGTATTATCGGGCTTGGCGGAGTCGGACGAACCGTGGCGGGACTTGGTGCTGCGCTTGGTATGCGTGTCATTGCCTGGAATCGGAGCGGCATACCGGAAGGTGTGGCTTGTGAAGCCGTGGATATCGATACGGTAATGGTTGATGCCGATATCATATCCCTGCATATCGACCTTGCGCCGGAAACCGAAGGCATTATCGACCGGCGGCGACTGCAATTGATGCGGCCGCACGCGGTTCTGGTCAACGTCGCGCGTGGCGCGCTGGTCGATGAAACTGCGTTGGCGGAAGTTTTGCATGCGGGGCGGATCGGCCATGCCGCGCTCGATGTCTATGGCGCGGAGCCATTGCCGGCAGAAAGTCTTTTCCGAGATCTCGATAATGTGACGCTGACGCCGCACGCGGCGTGGGTTTCGCCAGAAGCAAAAATTCGGCTGTTGCGTCTTGGGCTGGAACAGATGCGCGACGCCCTTGCGGCGCTCGACGAGGGAGCCAAAACGTGACCGATAAATTTCCCAACAGCGCACGCGTGGTCGTCATCGGCGGTGGGGTGATGGGCTGCAGCACCGCTTATCATCTGGCGAAGGCGGGCTGCCACGACGTCGTCCTGCTGGAGCGTAAGCAATTGACGAGCGGGACAAGCTGGCATTCCGCGGCGCAGGTTCGTGCGCTTCGGTCGAGTGAAAACCTGACTCGTATGATTCAGTACAGCGCCGAACTCTATCAAAGCCTGGAGGCTGAGACAGGACAATCGACCGGTTGGCTGCAGACGGGAAGTCTCAGCCTCGCGACCAACAAAGAGCGGTTCACGCATATCAAACGGCAGGCCTCCTTGGCCCGCCTTTTCGGCGTCGAAGCGGAGGTCGTCTCGCCGGAAGAAGCCGGCCGCTTATGGCCTTTGATCCGCACCGATGATCTTGTCGGGGCAGTCTGGTCGCCGGAGGATGGCCGCGTCAATCCGAGCGATCTTTGTGCTGCGTTGAGCAAGGGCGCGCGGGCGCATGGTGCGAAGGTCATCGAGGATGCGCCGGTGACAGGATTTTCCGTGCGCAATGGCCGTGTAACGGGGGTTGAAACCGCGCAAGGAACGATTGCCTGCGAGGCTGTGGCCTTGTGCGCCGGGCTGTGGAGCCATTCCGTCGCGGCGCTCGCCGGTGTTTCCGCCCCGCTGCACGCCTGCGAACATTTTTATTTGCTAACCCAGCCAATGGAAGAGATCACGGGACATTTGCCGACATTGGGCGACCATGATGCGCATCTCTATCTGCGTGACGATGTCGGTGGATTGCTTGTCGGTAGCTTCGAGCCAAATGCCCGGGCCATTGGGCTGGATAAGCTACCGCAAGATTTTGCCTTCGATCTGTTGGCCGAAGATTGGGATCATTTTGAACCCATGCTGATGAATGGTATTCACCGCATCCCCGCACTGGAGAAAGCGGAAGCACGGATGTTGTTGAACGGTCCGGAAAGTTTTACCCCGGATGGCCGCTTCCTGCTCGGTGAGTCGCCTGAGTTGCGTGGATTTTTTCTGGGTTGCGGCATGAACTCTGCTGGCATGGCGAGCAGTGGCGGGGCCGGCCGCTGGCTGGCGGAGTGGATTTTGGCGGGTGAGGCAACACTTGATCTTTGGCCGGTCGACATCCGCCGTTTCGCGCCCTTTCACAACAATATGCGGGCGCTCCGCGAACGCGTGCCGGAAGTACTCGCGACACATTACGTGACCGAGGCACCGCATCGGGAGTTCGAAACCGCGCGCAACATTCGCCATGGACCCCTGCATGAACGGCAGCTGGCGAAGGGGGCACATTTCAGTCCGCGGATGGGATGGGAACGGCCGAGTTATTTTGCCCCGAGCGGCCCTGCTGAAAAGTTTTCGCCGACTTTTGACAAACCTGTCTTTTTTGATTTTATCGCTGCGGAACATAAGACCGCACGCGAGGCCGTCGCGCTGTTCGATCAGTCGAGCTATGGCAAACTGCGCGTTCAGGGCAATGATGCGGAAGCGTTGCTTCAGCGGCTTTGCGCCAACCATATGGATGTGCCGCCGGGCCGCGTTGTCTATACCGGTATGTTGAATGCGCGTGGTGGCTACGAGTCCGATTGTACTGTGTTCCGGTACTCGGAGGATGAATTCCTGATCGTAACCGGCACCGCGCAGCCGGTGCGGGATGCCGACTGGATTCGCCGGAATATGAGTGACAATGAAGACGTGCGTCTCAGCGATGTCACGACGGCAATGGCAGTTTTGGCATTGGCTGGACCAAACGCGCGGGAGTTGATGTCTGCCGTGAGCGATGACGATTTTTCCAACGAGACATTTCCTTATATGCGCTGGAAGGATATCGAAGTCGGCCCCTGGTCCGTGAAAGCGGCAAGACTATCCTATGTCGGTGAACTGGGATGGGAACTCTATGTTCCGACGGAATTTGCGCCAGGCGTTTACGATCTTCTCTGTGACGTTGGCAGCCGGTTCGACCTGCGGGATGCGGGTACGACGGCGATGACAGGGCTTCGCCTGGAAAAAGGTTACCGCGCCTGGGGGCATGAGTTGACGCCCGAGACAACACCGCTGGAAGCGGGTCTTAGATTCGCCGCAAAAATCGATAAGGGAACGGCGTTCATCGGTCAGGCGGCCTTGAGACAGCAGCGTGAAGACGGGGTCCGCAAGCGCGTCGTCGGTTTCACACTGGACGATCCGGCCGCGTTGGCGATCGGCGGCGAACCAATAGTCTGGGACGGGCGTTTCGTGGGACAGGTCAGTAGCGCGGCCTTTGGGCATACGGTTGGTCGCACGGTTGCGCTTGGGACAGTGATGGCTGTCGGGACAAGCGTTGATGATATGGTTGCAGCCGGGGGGTTCGAGATCGAGATCGCTTCTGAGCGTTTTGCAGCGACGGCGAATTTTCGCGCGCCATATGATCCTTCCGGCGATCGGCTTCGCGGTCTCGCTTGAAGATATAACCATGCACCTATCGAGCCTGTGGCGATATCCCGTAAAATCCATGCGAGGCGAATCTTGTGAGGCGCTGGAACTGGATTCGCGTGGTGTCAAAGGAGACCGTCTCTACGCCATTCGGAACGCCGAAGGAAAATTCGGCAGTGGCAAGAGCACAAGACGATTTCGGAAAATTGACGGATTGTTCGATTTCGCTGCGACCTATTCAGGCGAGGTGCCGGTCCTCACTTTTCCCGACGGCACGACGCTCCGCGGCGATGAGGTAGAAATCGATGCGGCACTGACGGATGTACTTGGGCAACCGGTAACACTTGCACGGGAAGCAGACGTTCCTCATTTCGATGCGGGGCCGGTTCATTTGCTGACATCGGGTTCGGTCGCCTGGCTGAAAGAACGATTGCCCGGAGTACCGATCGATGAACGGCGGTTCCGCCCCAACATTGTCATCAAAACGGAAGGGGTGTCTCAAGCGGAGCGGGCTTGGCTTGGAAAATTCATGACGATCGGCGGTGTGTCCCTGAAAGTGCAGGACGAAACCGAGCGATGCGGGATGGTCACTTTTGCGCAGCCGGATCTGCCGGGCGCGCCGGAAGTGCTCCGGACCATCGCGCAAGAGAACGATCTTATGTTCGGTGTCTATGCGGAAGTAGTCGTGGCCGGTTGTATCAGCGTTGGCGATGAAGTTGCGCTGGGCAGCGGCTGGGGATCGTACGCAAAGATACTATGACAATTTACGTTGCCTAACCTTTCCGAAGGCCCGCCTGCTTCATTAGGGGTAAGACGCGGTCCGCGAAATATTCCAAGTCGGGTGCGAAATCGAAAAAATTGATCTGCATGCCGTCGCAACCGGCCTCCTTCAATTGAATGAATTGTTCCACGACCTGTTCCGGCGTGCCGAATACCTGCACATTGCCGCCGATGATGCGTTGTTGTCGCTCATGCCCCCGCCATGAGGTTTGATCGCCGCCGCGCATGGTTCCGACGAGTCCGTCAACGGCGGCGGAGTCTTCACCATCCAGAATCAGTTGGCAGACTTCGCGCACTTCCCGCTCCGTCTCGCGGCAAATGACATGTGGGTTGATGACGGTGCGAATGTCACGACCCGCGGCGGCAGTCTTGTCTCTGATACGTTTTGTGTGTGCCGGTAGTGTCTCCAGAGCCGCGCTGATGTCGGCGCCACCAGGGCTGGTGATGAAGAGCAGATCGGAATATTTTGCGGCGTAGCCGAGCCCGGCCTCCGAACTCCCGGCGTTGACCAGGATTGGGCGGCCATGTATGGGCTTTGGCGAAACGTAGGCATCCTTTAATGACCAGTATTCGCCGTCCCAGGTCACGTTGGCGTCTTCGTGCCAGAGCTTTTCCAGCATCTCGGTAAACTCGGCCGCCATCAGGTAGCGCGCATCGTGCGGTATGGGCGCGAGGCCGAACATATCGATCTCTTTCGGTCGGAAACCCGTGACGAGATTAAGCCCCCAGCGCCCACCTGACATGTGATCCAGTGTCGCGCCGAACTTAGCCAGATGCAGCGGATGCCAGCCATACAGGACATGTACCGTCGATATCAGAATGATATTGCGGGTTAATGCGGCGACCCCCGATGTCACGAGGAGCGGGTCGATGGAGTTCTTTCGATAGCTGGTCTCGCCACCATGACCGTCGGCACCGAGCCATTGCGCTAGTCCAAAGACCAGGTCGAAACCAATTTCCTCCGCCCGGACGACAAGCCTTGCATTGTAGTTGAAAGACCAGTCGGTCCCACGCGGTGCTGTTGACGGTGTCCAGCCCCCGTTCTGGATTGGCAGAAACAATCCAAGCATGAGCGGTTGTTGCTTGGCGCGGTCGAGCGCGCTCAGCCCGTCTTGTGCCTGTAAATCAGCTGCCTGGCTTGGCGCGACGACCACGGTTACTCGGCAGCTTGTGGCGGGACGTCTCTATATTTTTCACGCCTTGGGTCCCATTCAGCCCCTCCGACACGAGCGAAGGCTTCGGCTGGACTTAGATCGGCCAACGGCACGGGATGACGCCCTTCTGTTTTCATTGCCGCCAAAGCCTGATCGCAGGCGCCGATGACCTGGATAAGCAGCAGCCCCGGTACGATCGCGATACGATAGCCCATTGATTTTGCGTCGGCGAAATCGATCTCTGGCGTTTTACCACCGCGCACGACGTTGAGCAGGCATGGCCCGTCGATCTCGCGCGGTGCGGCACGTACTTCATCGATAGTTTGCGGTGCTTCCAGAAAGGCGACATCGGCGCCGGCATGGAGTGCGGCATTGCAGCGCCGCACCGCTTCCTCAAAGCCAAGCCTCGCGCGGGAATCGGTCCGTGCGATGATGACGAAATCGGGATCCCGGCGGGCGTCGGCGGCGGCGCGGATTTTTGCCAGGTAATCGTCTAGTGAAATGAGCTCTTTGTCTTCCAGATGACCGCAACGTTTGGGAAAGGCCTGATCCTCGATATGGACGCCCGCGACACCCGCCTTTTCGAAGGCACGAATTGTTCGAAACACGTTCAACTCGTTGCCGTAACCATTGTCTGAGTCCGATATCACGGGCAAGTCAACGGCATCTGAAATGCGGCCGGCGTTTTCCACCATTTCGCTCATTGTCAGCAGGCCATAATCCGGATAACCGAAGCCGGAAGATGTACCGCCGCCGGTCATATAGACGCACCGAAAATCCGCGTTGCGAATCAGCTTGGCTGTCATGCCGTCATAGGCGCCGGGCGCGACGACCATCCCTTCGCTCTGCATCAAATCTTTAAGTTGCTTGCCCTTCGACATGTCCGTCTCCCAAATTCGTTACCGCAACGATTGTTTTCCGCACCCTGTGCAAAAACGGTACAACATTAGCTTCTAGGGTGTAAGAGATTCGCCTGGTTTGAAATTTGAGCAGAGGAGGCCGGCATGGAAGCTGTCCCTTACGAAGCGACCAAAATAAAAAGCCGTGAGACGATCATGGAAGGCGCGGACATGCGCGTTCGGGTCCTGACCTTGGCAGAGAAGGAATGCATTCCATGGCATTACCACAGCGAAATCACAGACTCTTTCGTTTGTCTTGAAGGTCCGATGGTTGTCGAGACGCGTGCTCCGCGTGCGGAATACGTGCTGGGTCCCGGTGAACGGTGCGAAGTGCCGCCGAAAGTCGCGCATTATGTTCACGGCCTCGATGATGGTCCCTTCAAGTTCCTAATCGTTCAAGGCGTCGGCGTGTACGACAATATTGCGGTAGGCGGAAAACGAGGCACATAAGGCCTTGTTTGCACGCCGAAAGCGCGGCTATCGTTTGACCAAATTTTAGGGAATTCACAAAATGAGCGAGACTTTTGACGCTATCGTCGTCGGCGCTGGCGTTGTCGGTGCATCGACGGCTTTCCATTTGGCCAAGCTGGGTGGTTTGAAAGTTTGCGTTGTCGAACGTGGCGGTGTGTGCACGGGCGGAACGGCGAAATCTTGCGCGATTGTTCGCAGCCACTATTCCGTGCCGACAAATACCGCACTGACCTTGAAAAGTATCGAGATGTTCGGCCATTTCCAGGAGTGGCTTGAAGACGACGAGGCAGTGTCTGGATTTGTGAATTCGGGATACATCATCGTCGCGCCGGAAGGTGATTTCGCCGATAAACTCGCAGACAATCTCGCCATGCAGGCGGGGGTCGGCGCCGATACGTTTCAAATTTCGAAGAAAGAGGCGCTGGAGCACCACCCACTTTTGGCACTCGATGATGCGAAGACGATCGGCTACGAACCGAATTCGGGCTACGCTGACCCTTATCTTACGACGAGCAGTTTTATAAATGCCGCCCGGCGCAAAGGCGTCACCATCAAGACGGAGTGCGCCGCCCAATCCCTCATCATCGAAGGTGGTCGTGTCAAGGGTGTGGAAACAGCCGATGGTACGCTCTATGCCGACACGGTCGTGGTGGCTATTGGCCCCTGGTCTCGCATCCTGACGGACCCGGCCGGGATCGATATCCCGCTGGAGGTTTCCAGGCATACCGTTCTCACGCTTCGCGCTGGAGAAGCTTATAACCGCGACTTGCCTATCGTGAAGGACCTCGCGACGGAGAATAAAATGTATTTCAGGCCCGCGAGTGGCGGGGTGGTTCTTGTTGGGACGGGCGATCACGGTGATCCGATTAGCAATCCCGATACGATGGACGAGAATGTCGGCGATGATTTTGTTTTGCTGCAGGGCGGGCAGGTAGCCCATCGCATGCAAAGTTTTGCGGACGCATCACTGACGGACAGCTGGGTTGGCGCCTACGATATTACGCCCGATTGGAACCCGGTACTCGGCTTCGTTCCAGGAATCGAGCGGCTCATGGTGAATTTTGGATTTTCCGGACACGGCTTCAAGCTCGCGCCGGCCATCGGAAAGGTACAGGCGCAGACTGCGCTTGGCCTGGCTACCGATGTCGACATTAGCGGATACGGATTAGATCGGTTTGCCGGAGGACGACTACTGACTGGTTCCTACGGAATTGGTTCGATCAGCTAGATCAGATCGCTGTTTGTTGGGATCGCCATAGCGATCCGTAACCGCGTGAATCTGATCTTCATATTGATACTAGAGCACCCTCACAGGGTTACATGGAATCGGAAGCGATCCACGCAACCCTGATGTGCTCTAGTAGGCTGCGCGAACGGATTCCATCGCTGTTGTTGGGGACCAGGGTCCAATAGCGGTTTCATTAACCATGTCTTGAAGTGCGCCGTATACCTCGCGCCAGTCTGCCGCTCCGGCAGCTGTAATCTGCAACTCGGCAATCCTTTCCGCGAGCGTGTCCACATCTTCATCGGCAAGCAGCCCCGCAACGATTGCGGACCATAACCGATCGTCCGGCAGAGCTCGAAGGACAATGGGCATTTCTTCCGCCATTTCACGCAACAGCATGCCAACGATGGCATTTCGGGTCATTTTTTGATCCTCCCCTTAATTGCGATGTTCAAACAATCACAATGCAAGCCCCATGCCGCAGCATACAACAAGAAGAGGTTAACGTTAATGCTGCTCTGCCGCGCCGCTTCGCATTTTATCGTATAGGCCCGGACCGAAAGCTTCTGCTACCCGGGTGGCGTCGGCATTACCCTCAGCAAATTCGCGGTATGCCATATCTTGAATCAGGATATGGTGGTTCAGCCAGTCTTTCAGGTAATCCGCTAGATCACGCGCAAGCGCCTGAGCGTCGCCAGCCGTAAACTTCTTTCTTAAGCCCTGAATAAAGGTGACGAACACGGCGTGTTCTTCCTTGTGTTCAGGGGTTTGCGGATAGGCGCAGGCGTCCATTACCCGCTCCTCCCGCGTAAAGTGAATTTCAATATAATCGGCGAGGCGGTTCAGTAATTCATCCAAAACGTCATATGTATCGCCGGCATTGACACTTTCATGCAGCCTATTGATGAGATGGATCAGCGCCTTGTGGTCATTGTCGATCAAGGGTACGCCTACACTCATCGACTCGTTCCATTGGTAGAACATTGCACGGTCTCCCATCAGGGTATTTCGAGTGCCTATCGTATTATAATGCGCAAGATTAGCCCAACGCTGCGACTGATTCGCCTGCGACGGCGTGACGCGGACGTTAATCAAGCGCAATATCCCGTTATTGTGAGGCTGGAACGAGCGGAATAATATCCGTTCCCTAAGGGTGTCGGAATTGTCCTCTGCATCGCCAGGCCAATGTTGATTTGCCTCGGGAGGCAATCGGAGACCGTTGCGTTGTTACATATAGTTTTAGCGCCTTTCGGTACGTTCGAACAAAAGAGCGGTCTTTCGAATGGAGCATCCGCTCTTTATATTGCCGACCATGATAAAGAAAACTCCTTCATGGCTGCGCCCGGCCATCGAATATGGTCCGCTCGGCGTATTTTTTGTCGCTTACTACAAGTTTGACCTGATATTTGCGACAGGCGCATTCATGGTCGCCACATTGATCGCGCTCGCGGCTTCCTATATCGCGGAGCGGCGCGTCCCAATCGTACTCGTCGTAACAGCCGTCGTAGTCATGGTGTTCGGGGGATTGACACTGTTCTTTGACGACGAACGGTTCATCAAGATGAAACCGACGATCGTCCAAGCCTTGTTTGCGGTCGTGCTCCTGGGTGGATTGTTGATCGACAAGCCATTACTCAAGCCGCTTTTAAGCGCGGCATGGCAGCTGACCGATCAGGGCTGGCGTTCGCTGACTTTTCGGTTCGGTCTGTTTTTCGCTGTGATGGCCGTGATCAATGAGATCGTTTGGCGCACGCAAACAACCGAATTTTGGGTCAATTACAAAATCTTCGGGGCCCTGGCACTGACATTCGCGTTTACGGCCATGCAGGCGCGACTCATTATGCGATATCAGGTCGATCACGTTGATGAAAAAACGGATAACATATAACCCCAACTCATGTTGGGGGATTGGTCCGCGCAACGAAGACGGATTCGTCCTTCACTTCGTTAAAGTGATTGAGTGCCCAATGCACCGATGGGAATGCAATCTCATCCCACGGGATTGAATCCCAGTCGTAAAGACCGACTTCCAAGCTCTCTTCACCTGCGGCGAACTTTGGCTCGCGGAGCGCGGCTCGGTATATAAGCTGGACTTGGCTGATCCGCGTAATGTTGTAAACAGCGAGCAAAGCGTCGATTTCGATATCGGCACATGCTTCTTCCTTGGCTTCTCGAATGGCGCCGTCCGCGGCTGCTTCGTTAAGTTCGAGATAACCGGCGGGAATCGTCCAATAGCCGCTACGCGGCTCGATCGAACGGCGGCACAGGAGAATTTGATCCTCCCATGTGACGACCGACCCCACCACAACGAGGGGATTGTCATAGCGGATATAAGTGCATTCAGGGCAGACTAGGCGGGGTCGGTTATCGCCAGCCGGCGTTTCTCGAATGCGGGGTCCAATTGCGGTTGTTGTGCTGGATGATGACTTTTGTGTGTCAGACATACCGGTAATCTGGACCGCTCTTGCGATCCAGACAAGCCCCACCCGGCAATCTGCGACGGAAGTTTTTAGTTAGACGGTAATGTCCAGTTGTGACCCGCGCGAGGTGCCCGTCGTCGACGCGCCTTCACTGCTCGACCCGGCTGATGCCGAGGCCGTGCTCGATTCCGCACTTTGCGTACTGGTCTGCGTCGTGGCGTCCAGCGACTGCTGCGCCGCGCGCTGAGCGCCTGCTGATTGTGATGCGCTCAGTGTTGCTGAGGCCGCGGATCCTGCAATTTCGCTAATAGCCATTCGGTACTCCGTTTCTCGGATGAAAACGTCTCTTCATACACATCATATGAATGAGTTCTTAACAAAGGTTTAAGAAATAGAAATGGGCGAAATTTCTACTTATTTAGAAAGGCTTACGCGCCAAACCGTGTTCGATGCGGCATCAGCGATCAGGAGGCTGCCGTCATTCCATAAGGCAAGACCGGCAGGGCGGCCAATGACCTGCGCTTGGCTTGTTCCGCCCCATCCCCGTTCCGTATCAACCCAGAACCCGGTAATGAAATTTTCGTACCAGCCCAGTGGCTCACCATTCTCGAAGGGAACCCGCACGACTTTGTAGCCGGTTGGGACGGCGGAATTCCAAGAGCCTTGCAGTGCAACAAAGGCATCATCCCGCCAATCAATTGGAAACTGTGGACTATCAGCGAAGGCCATACCGATGGGCGCTGAATGAGATTGAAACAACACTTCGGGAACGATGCTGCGTTTGACCAGTTCGGGGCGCCGGTCGGCAAAACCCGGCATTGGGTTTGGGCCGATATAGGCGTATGGCCAACCATAAAAGCCGCCCTCTTGGACCGAAGTCAGGAAATCTGGCACCAATCCGTCTCCCATACCGTCGCGCTCGTTCACGACGGTGAAAAGCATTCCGGTCCGGGGATGGAAGGCAATGCCGACAGGGTTACGCAAGCCGGACGCGAAAACCTTGCCGCTGGAACCGTCGGCATTGAACTGCTTTATCGACGCGCGCGGCAAAGGCTCTTCAGCGATATTTCCCTCGCTCCCAATCGCGACGTAGAATTTTTCGCCGTTGGGGCTGAAAACGATGTTGCGGGTCCAGTGGCCGCCCGACTCGCCGAATGCGCCACGCGGCGTAATACGTTCCGGCTCGACGTCGGCCCGTCTTTGACCTGCTTCGAAGGGAACTCGCCAAACGCCGCTAAGGTCCGCGACGTAGAGGTGCTCGCCGTGCAGCGCGAGGCCATGCGGAGTATCGAAGCCGTCTGCGAAGGGTATTATTTTGTCTGCGCGGCCATCCCCCGTGCTGTCGAAAAGAAGCGTTACCGCGTCGATGCGCGGTTGCGCTAAAAACACTTCACCCGTCGGCGCTACGGCCATCCAGCGCGCATGATCAAGTCCTTCTGCAAATACGGTTACATCGTAGCCTGGTGGTGCGACGGGCGTTTGGCCTGGTTTGCGCCGTATGACGTTAGAACCATTTGAAGCGCTGGGCGTGATAAACGGGACGGGCAATTCGGCTGCTTTGACATGGAAACGCTGGCCGGGCTGATCTGCCGGTGGCTGCGCGGAAATTGGCGCACTCGCCGCCAGCAAAGAAATAAAAATTGCGAGTCGCAGCATCCAATACCTCGTCAGAATCAACAAATAGCGGCAGTTTTTTATATTTGGCGCACATTCGGGCAATTTAAATAGTCATTGGATATTTATTCTATCTATGATACCAAATTGCAAGTATCTACTTGAAAATACGAAGAAATTAAGTAAAAATTTAAATAAATGGATCAATTAAACACAGATGTTTCCTGGCGGAAAAGGCCCAAACTTGGGACCGTACACGATTTGCTGGCCATGGCGCATGACCGGTCCCGTGCCGGCAGGGAACATTTGGCGACGGCCGTCAGTGATTTGTTTGCGGAAAAAGATACCGTTCTAACGGAACGGGAGCGGTCGATCATGACCGATATCCTGACTCGATTGGTCAAGGATGTCGAAACGTCAGTACGTCGCAAGCTGGCTCAGCGTTTGGCCGATATCGATGTGGTGCCGCGCGAACTCATCGTCGCGCTCGCGAACGATGAAATCGAAATCGCTGCGCCGGTTCTGAGCCGCAGCAAAGTGCTTCAGGACGTTGATCTTATCGAAGTGATTCGACATCGGACATTGGAACATCAATTGGCAATTGCGATGCGTGAAACGGTTGCGGCCTCCGTCAGTAGTGCGCTTGTCGAAGCGGGCGATGGCTCCGTCGTGGAAGCGCTGCTTTGCAATCAAGGCGCAACAATAGGGCCCGATACAATGACCCTCGTCGTGGATCAGTCGCGCGATCGGCGCAATTATCAGGAACCGCTTTTGCGTCGTGAAGAGTTGAGCCCGGATTTGGCCAAACGAATGTATAGCTGGGTCTCCGAGGCGTTGCGCGCGATGATACTCGAACGCTATGAGCTTGATGCGCATGACCTTGATGCGGCGATGGCAGGAGCGGTGCGCGATTCATTCGAAGAAGCCGAAAGCGATGAAAGAGAGGACGATTCCGACCCCTTGGCGGCGCTGTTGGCACTCGATGAGGTCGCGCAAAGCGAACTGGTCAAGACACTCCGCGAAGGCGAAATCACCAAGTTTCAGTTGCATTTGCAAAAAGCGACCGGGTTACGGCTGCCGTTCCTGCGCATCCTGATGTTCGAACCAGGTGGGGAACGGCTGGCGATTGTGTGCCGGGCAATCGACATGGCGCCTAAAGTTTTCTCGGCGATCTTTCGCCTGCTGCGTGCGAGTTCGCAACGCGAGGCAAGGATGCGACGGGGCGAAATGACCCGCATTGCCGCGCTGTATCTCGATATCAAGACCGACCTGGCAATGACCGTGTTGCGCCAGTGGCGCCGCAATCCGGATTTTTTTGCGGAAATCGAGCAAGTAACAGGCGAAACGCTGCCGGATTGATCGCCATGCGGCCCCGGTGACGTTTTTAAAAATTCTACCGAGCAGTTTGAAAAGGGACGTCGACGCGGCCGCACCATGAAACCGGCGTTAAACGGACATAACCGGAGCAATCTTAAGGCTCTCCTTCAGATGGCGCTTGAACGTTCATCTGCAGGACGGCGTGCCTTGGCGCGGTCAATTGCGGAAATTTGTCTTGAGGATGGCCTCACGTTGAATGAGCGTGAGTTCGCGTTGATTTTCGACATTCTTCACAAGCTTATTCGCAGCGTGGAAATGCGGGTTCGCCGCGATCTCGCGCAACGTCTGGCGTCACGATTGGACGTTCCCCGTGGACTGATCGTGACACTTGCGAACGACCAAATTGACGTTGCCTATCCCGTTCTCGTTGAGAGCGAAATATTGGAAGATGCCGACTTGATCGCGATTTCATTTGGACAAAAGGCGAGTCACCAGATCGCCATTACGTTGCGAGAACGCGTCAGCCCGGCGGTCTCGGAAGCCCTTGTCGGAACGAATAATCCTGACGTGATCGACTCCCTGATGCGCAATCCGACGGCCGAATTGGCGCCACCGACGATGCGGCGGTTGGTCGATATGTCCCGCGATACACCTCCACTGCGCGGGCCGCTGCTGCAGCGTCATGATTTGAGTCCGGAACTGGCGTGGCGGATGTCCCACTGGGTCGGTGACGTATTGCGGGAATTCATCACAGAGAAATTCCCGATGCAGTATCCGGATATCGAACCTGAAATTGGTGATGCCGTGCAGGGGGCTCTGACCGGCGGCATGGACACGCCGCGGGATATCATGGCTCGGCTTAACGAGATCGAAGCCGCCGGCGGTATTACCGCGAAAACACTGGTGGGGACACTGGGCAACGACGATATCGAGCTGTTCGAAGCAATGTTTGCGCGGCTCACGGGCATCGACCCGGTGGCGATGCCCGTGATCGTCTACGATCCGGGCGGAGAACCTTTTGCCATCGCCTGCAAGGCATGCGGCATCAGTGATCGTGAATTCGAACAGCTCTATCTACTGCTTATCAAAACCCTTGCCGGCGAGCATGAGGCGGATGAAGAAGAGCTCAAAACAATTCGTGCCTTCTATCGCAATCTTGACGATTTAGCGGCCCGCACGACCGTTTCGGAATGGCGTCGAGTGCCTTCAAAAGCGTGGGAAACGGCGTAAACTCCTTGAATTTCCGGAAAAAATAATCCCTGCTATAAGTCTGGTCCAAAGCCTGGGCTCCTAAACGGAAATCGATAATGGCGCTGCAAGGGTTACCCATAGCACTACTCGGTCTCTTCGCGATTGTTATTGCGGCGCTGCTCGTGGGGTATCGATATACGAGAAGCCGACCGGTCCGTCAGCTCCTGACATCGGGCATTATGTTCGTTCTGGTGAGCGCGCTTGTGCTTGTCATCACCTATATTCCGGAATGGGTCAATCTCGCACCGGACGACGTGTCGTTCGTGCTGTTTATCCAGATCGCGCATGTTCTGTGGTGGCTATCGCTTGCCCGCATGTCGATCCGCGCATCCGACGTCCTGCTGTGGCGCGGCCTGTTTGGTGGGCAAACCGTTCCAAAACTACTGAAGGACGTACTCGGCGCGATTTATTATATCGTCGCCTTATTTGCGATCGTCGCGTTTGTTTTCGAACAGCCGGTTACCGGTTTGTTGGCGACGTCCGGTGTCGTTGCCGTTGTCCTGGGTTTTGCACTCCAAAATACGCTGAGTGACGTTTTCTCGGGCATTGCCTTGAATATGGAGCATCCCTACCGGCAAGGGGATTGGATCCGTCTCGATTCCGGCTTCGAAGGAGAAGTCGTTGAGATCAACTGGCGCGCGACGCATTTGCGTAGCCGGCAGGATACGGAGATCGTCCAGCCGAATTCCGGCATGGCGACGGCGCGAATCATCAATTTCCATTACCCCGACCGGACCTATGCGTTCAATGTTCAGGTCCGTATCGACTACAAAGTCCCGCCAGCCCGCGTGAAATCGACATTGAAAGCGGCGGCGCTCGCCTGCGAACGGGTTAAAAAGCACCCGGGACCGATTCCGCGCATTCTGGAGTTTCAAGATTCATTCGTCGTCTACGATATGAAAGTGTGGGTTTCCGATTTTTCACAACACCCCGATCATATAGACGAACTCATGACCAGCATCTGGGAGCATATGCGTTGGGCGGGTATTAACGCCGCCTTCCCGCAGCGCGATGTGCATCTTTTTGAAGAGAAGGAACGCGACGAAGCGGCATCCCTGGCCGTGAGTGAGTTGTTGGATCGTGTCGATCTCTTCACTTCGCTCGAAATGGAGGAAAAGGAGACGCTGGCATCTCAACTCGACCAGAAACATGTCCGGGCGGGCCAGCGGGTCGTCGAGCAAGGCGCGGAAGGGTCTTCCTTGTTCATTATCGCCGAGGGGCTCTTGGAGGTCAGAGTGAAGTTTGAGGAGGACGGACCGGAGAACAAGGTAGCCCAAGTCGGCCCCGGCGATTTCTTCGGCGAAATGTCGCTCCTGACCGGCGCCCCCCGGAGCGCCACGGTCGTGACGTTGACGGATTCCGTCATCTATAAAATCGAAAAAATTCACCTCGAGCCGATCCTGCAGGGGCGTCCCCTTATCGCCGAATCGCTGGTTTCCCTGCTCAGCCTTCGACAGGAGGCGACTAAAGCAATTGCGGACGGCGAAACCGCGGCGGCGCTAGATCAGCAATCGACGGATACCACCTACGCCGACCAAATGCTGCGCCGCATCCGCAACTTCTTCCAGCTACAGTAATGTTATCTTTGTCAGTCTTGGCTGAGCGCTGCAACGCCCGGCAAGGTTTTGCCTTCCATCCATTCCAGGAAGGCGCCGCCGGCGGTGGAGACATAGCTGAAGCGTTCGGTGACGCCGGCATGGGCAAGCGCGGCGACGGTATCACCGCCACCAGCGACCGCGATCAATTTTCCTTCATCGCATAGCGCTGCGGCGGCCTGCGCGACGGCGACCGTCGCCGTGTCGAATGGGGGTACTTCGAAGGCACCAAGCGGTCCGTTCCATACCAGCGTCCGGCACTCCGCAAGGCGCGCTGTTATGGCGGAAATACTTTCGGGGCCAAAATCCAGGATCATCTGGTCGTCCGGAACCGCATCGGCGGGGATGGTCTGCGAGGGCGCTCCGGCCTCGAAAGCCTTTGCCACGACGGCATCCGTCGGCAGCACGATCTGGCAATTTTTTGTTTTGGCCCGAGTCAGAATATCCCGCGCGGTGTCCGCGAGATCCTTCTCGCAAAGACTTGCGCCGACAGCGATCCCTAACGCGAACAGGAATGTGTTCGCCATGCCGCCACCGATAATCAGCACGTCGACCTTGTCCACCAGATGTCCCAGGACATCGAGCTTGCTCGACACCTTTGCACCGCCGACGATGGCGGCAACGGGACGCTTAGGATCATCGAGCGCGGCGGCCAGCGCCGTGAGCTCGGCTTCCATATTTCGCCCGGCGGCGGCGGGCAGCAGATGGGCAATGGCTTCAGTCGAGGCATGCGCGCGATGGGCGGCCGAAAAAGCGTCGTTGACATAACAGTCACCGAGCGTCGCCAATGCACCAGCGAATGCTGAATCGTTCGCTTCTTCGCCGGCATGGAAGCGGAGATTTTCAAGCAGAACGACCCCGCCCTCCGGCAGCGCCGCGACAGCCGCTTCCGTATCCGCGCCGACGCAATTGGGTGCGAAAGCGACGGATCGTCCACCCAGAGATTTTTCCAGTGCGGCGGCGACGGGTTTTAGGGACATTTCGGGCACTACGGCGCCCTTCGGACGTCCGAAGTGAGAAATGACGACAACCTTTGCACCGCCTTCGGCCAGCTCGTTGATCGTCGGCGCGAGCCGGTCCAGCCGGGTAGAATCGGTTACGTGCCCGTCCCGCATGGGAACGTTCAGGTCGCCCCGCAGGATGACGCGGCGACCGTTAAATTCGATATCGTCGAGTGTTTTGAACATGCTGGTTTCTACCACGTGCAACGGTGAGCGCGACAGGGTATCGTCACAAAATTGGAGAGGGAGGCTCGGTGTGCTGAGCGACGAACAACGCGCTGAAATTGTGATTTGGCTTCGCGAACAAGTGGACGTCGACATGGAGGCGCATGAGATTGTCGCAACGGGAAAAACTCTCGATTATTACGTTGGCTGTTGGGGAACGCCGCAGCAGACGGCGGCTTTGGAAAGTGGGCCGCCGGTCTCGGTCTGGCGAGGCGAGGGATATCTCTTTCTCATCGTTGATTATGAAGAATTTCGCGCCGCCGCCGTCTATTGAGGACAGCGGTTACTAACTACCGAGACGATGTGCATACAGCATGTTGTAATATGGCATGCATTGTTCGGCGAGGTCTTGCAGCGCGCCGGATAGTGAAATGTCCTTCGCACGATATTCGACGAAGCCAGTCGAATCCGTGACGGAGTCGTACCAGTATTTGCTCCAGATACCGTCGGTTTCCCGTGGACCTGGCGGCCAGGACAACATCTGATCCGTGAAGGGAATTCCCGCGGCGCTGCAAAGCATCGAGAGTTGGTCCCGGGGCTTCAACAATACGTCCTTCGAATCCAGCACCGTTGGCGGGGTTCCCGTTTGCGCGAGAATCTGCTCGAAAAGTGCCGCTTGTTGCGGCAGTCCGGTATCTTCGAGGGTCACGTTTTCGCGCACCTTGGTATAGGAGGCGAGTACTTCTCGCGGGTCCCGAATAAGAAAACAATTGGTCAGCTGCCCAAGCCAATCACGTTCAATTTCCGGTAGCAGATGATGCGACATATGTTTTTGGTACCAGACGGTCTTTCCACCGGGTATCGGTCCGCACAGTTGTACGGCCGTATTCCGCCAATCGTCAGGCTGCGCCGCGATGACCTCCTCTCGGCCGGGATGATCTAGGCCGGTCTGCCGCAAATAATAGCCATAGAGGGGTTCATCGGTCACCGCCGTGTCGGGCCGGTTGCCGAAGGCGCGCAGCATGGCGGTCGATATGTTGCGTGGCCCCGACCACATGGCGATTCGAATGGGCTCGGTCACGATGCGGCGCACTCCCGCTCGATCAAATCGTGATACAGCGCACGAAGCCGAATTGTCATCGGGCCCAGTTCGCCGGTGCCGATGGTGCGGCCGTCAATTGTCGCAACGGGTGTAAGACCGCCAAACGTCCCTGTCACGAATGATTCTTCCGCGCTATAGACTTCCGTCAGCGAAAAGTTTTTCTCGAAGACGGGGATATCGTTCTCGCGGCACAGTGCAACGATGTTGCCGCGTGTTATTCCGGGCAGACAATATTGCCCGGTCGAGGTCCAGACTTGGCCGTGCCGGACAATGAAAAAATGTGTCGAATTACAGGTCGCGACAAAGCCGTGCGGATCCAGCATCAATGCTTCGTCGGCGCCGGCCTTGTCCGCCTGAATGCAGGCAGCGATGCAGTTGAGTTTCGACAAGCTGTTCCATTTCGGGTCCTGGGTGTCCGGCGCACCGCGGTGAACATGCACGGTAAATAGGCTCAACGGCGCGACATCGCGCGCAATTTTATGCTCTGGGATGATAACGATGGAGGGTCCGCCGACATTGGCATTGGGGTGCTGGTAGGGCGTGCGTTTTAGGCCTCGGCTCACCACGAGGCGGATATGAACGCCATCGCTCATGCCGTTGGCATCGCAGGTGCGCTGAATTTCCGCCGCGAGTTGGTCGGGCGGCATGCCGATATCGATATCGATCGCCTTCAAATTCTCGTAGAGCCGCGCCATATGCTTGTCGAGAAAGGCGAGTTTGCCGTTGTGCAGGCGCATGCCTTCCCACATGCCGTCGCCGAGCAGAAATCCGCTATCGAACACGGAAATTTTCGCATCCGGTCGCGGGATCAATTCGCCGTTGATGTAGATGAGAACGGATTCGTTGCGGGGGTCGTCTTCGTATGCGTGTGTGCCGGTCGCCATAAATAATTTTCCTTGATGAACGAATGTCGCATTGTGCCGCAGAAGGCGCGCCGCCGCCATGGTTGCGATCAAGGGGCGCGCTGCGATATTTTGATCACGGAGCTTTCGAGGAAAGGTAGCAAAGTGACAGATCGAGACGCCCATATGAAGGCGTTGAAGGAGACAGGGTTCTGGGGCCGGGCAGCCGCAGGTTGTCTCATTCTGGCGATCGACAGCGGCCGCATCCTCATTCCGCACCGATCCGAGCACTGCCAGCAGCCGAATACCTGGGGCACGTGGGGTGGCGCGATCGATGGCGGGGAAACACCTGAAGAAGCTGTTCTTCGAGAACTCGCTGAAGAAGCGGGTTTCGCGGCGCCAATCGAAACGGTGCCGCTATACGTCTTCGAGCACGAATCAGGATTCCGCTATCATAATTTTCTGATGACCGTCGAAACGGAGTTTCGACCAAGGACGAACTGGGAAACCCAGGCCTTTGCCTGGGTCCGTTTTGGCGATTGGCCTGAGCCCGCGCATTTCGGGCTGACGGCTTTGCTGTCGGATGCCGAGAGTATCGCCGTGCTGGAGGCACGTTCGAAGATAGGTTGAATTTAGTCGCTGAAATCAGGTGGTAGTGACGAGACAAGTACGTCGCACGGCGAGACCGTCAGCAGATTCTTCGATGTTGATTTGCGCCACCAGCGTTCGATCGTATTGCGGCGGCGATGACCGACGACGATGAGGTCCGCACCGATTTCTCTGGCCGTTGCGCTAATTTCGTCGACAGGATCGCGGTAACCAAGACGCCCTTCGGCCCTGATCCCTCTTTGGCGCAGACGTTCGACGCCCTCGTCCAAATAGCTGCGAATTTCCCGCTGCTCTTCGTTCACCAAGTCGGACGGATTGACACCACCTGCAATCGGCATTGTGGTGGACGAGGTGATAACGGCGAGCAAGTGCACCTCGGCCTTGCAGAATTCCGCAAGCTCGGCTCCCTGGCGCAATGCGGCCCGATATTCCGGGCTGCCGTCGTAGGCGAGCAGTATCTTTTTATACATTTTTTCCCTGTCCCACCCGTTTCAATATCCAAACCGGGAGCAACGCGCAAACAAAAACGATACTGATGAACATGAAACCATCCTGGAAACCTAGCGTCGCAGCCTGAGCTTCAATGACACTGCCGAGATAATGCAGTGCGCCGGATTGATGCAGGGCCTCCGGAACGCCGCTTTCGTCGAGTAGGTTTTCGACAGAGTCCAGGAACTCGCGGCTGACCGGATTGGCCGGTGTTTGGGTCGCTGTCAGGGCGTCGCTGTGAAATTGCGTGCGTTGTGCCATCAGGACCACCAGCGAGTTGATTCCGATCGAGCCACCGAGCTGACGCATGAAGTTAAGTGTGCCGGAACCGCGATTGAGTTGATCGGACCGCAAGCTCCGCATCGCACTTGAAACCAAGGGTGGCATGATCAGGCCCATGCCGAAGCGTCCGATCATGGTAAAGATCGCGACAGTCCAGAATGCCGTGTTGGTATCGGTCGTCGTCATCAGCGCAGCGCCCAACGCAAAGCACAACAAGCCGATCATGATCGGATAGTGGGCGGGCACCCGGTCGGAAAAGCGCCCCGACACCGGGAAAAGCGCCATGAGCACGAGTCCTGCCGGAATCAGGACGAGCCCTGCTTCCGTCGCGGAGTAGCCGCCGACCGTTTGAACGAATACCGGTATCGCATAACTGGATGCCATGTTGCCGAATCCGAAGACTGTGGCCACGAGAACCGCGGCGGAAAAGCCCGGATTGGCGAACAGACTCATATCGAGCAGAGGTGATTTTGATCGCAACTGCAGGAAAACGAACAGCGCGACGCATGCGATTGCGATGGTTGCGCGTGTGAGAATGTAGTTCGATGTCCAGCCAAAGCGCTGCCCGTCCGCCATGGCCGAGAGCAACATGATCAATGCGACGCTTAGCACGATGATTCCTGACCAGTCGAAAGGCGGCAGGCGGCGTTTTTCGATTGGTCCCGGCATTAGGAAGGCGCCGAGGACAAAGGCGGCGGCGCTGAACGGCAGCGGGATATAAAAGATGTAGCGCCATGAAAACGTGTCGATAGCGAGGCCGCCGATGAACGGGCCAATGCCGGGTGCCAGCATGATCGACATGCCGTAGAGACCCATGGCGAGGCCGCGTCGGTTTTCTGGGAAAACCTGAAATAGAATCACCATCACAAGCGGCTGGCTGACCCCGGCGGAGAATCCTTGGAGGATCCGGCCCACAATAATGAAGTCGTATGTCGGGCTCGTCGCCGCAATCGCCGTGCCAATAAAGAACACCACGATTACGATAAGGAAGGTGAGTCGCTGACCGAAGGCCTCGACCAGCCAATTGTTGAGAAGCTGGCTCAAGGTCATCGTCGCGATGAAGGCGGTCGCCATCCATTGCGCGAGATCCTGGCCGATGCCGTAGGC
>JAJFJB010000272.1 GCA_021774435.1 Alphaproteobacteria bacterium | reverse complement strand
CGCCGTGATGATTTCATCTTCGGCAAGTGCAGTTTCAAACAAATCGACGAAGAAATCGTCGGCGGTAATTTCCCGTGTATTGGTGATCACGGTCGCGCCAAGCCCGAGCACGGCGCCAGGATAGTCCGCGGCGGGGTCGTTGTTGGCAATCGACCCCCCAAGGGTGCCGCGATGGCGGACTTGTGGGTCGCCAATCATGCCAGCAAGGTCCGAGAGAGCCGGAATCGCGCTCCGTACGGCATCGGAGGCCTCGACTTCGGCGTGCGGTGTCGTGGCACCGATCGTTACCGTATCGCCGCTTACCGAAATGCCACTCAGTTCACTGATGCTTGAAATATCGATGAGGTCGGATGGCCGGGCAAGGCGCTGCTTCAATGTGGGCAGCAGTGTGTGCCCGCCAGCGAGAAGCTTGCCGTCTTCCGCCGATTGTAGTGCGCTGACCGCATCGGCGAGAGAGGCCGGCCGTTGATAATCGAATTCGTACATTGTCTTTTCCTCTCTACTCGGCCGCTTGTGCGGCGCTTTGAATGGATTGCCATACGGTCGATGCGGTCGCCGGCATTGGCACGTCGCGCACGCCAAGATCCCAAAGGGCATCGATAACGGCGTTCATGGTCGCCGCTGGCGCCGCAATGGCACCTGCTTCGCCGCACCCCTTGACGCCCAGCGGGTTCAGTGGCGACGGCGTTTCCGTAAGACCGACGTCGATGCTAGGCACCGTATCGGCGCGCGGCATGGTGTAGTCCATGAACGAACCCGTTATGAGTTGTCCGGATTCATCATAGACGCATCCTTCCAGGAGCGCCTGACCGACACCTTGCGCGACACCGCCATGAACCTGTCCTTCGACGATCATGGGGTTGATGACCGTGCCGAAATCGTCCACCGCCGTGTAGTTTACGATTTCCGTCGTTCCGGTATCGGGGTCGATCTCGACTTCACAGATATGCGTGCCGGCCGGGAAGGAGAAATTGAGCGGATCGTAGAACGCGGTTTCGTTCAGACCCGGCTCGACACCTTCGGGGTAGTTGTGTGGCACGTAGGCAGCAAAGGCGACTTCGCCGATGCTCATCGTTTTGTCGGTCCCCGCTACAGTGAAGTTGCCTTCCGTAAACTCGATATCGTCTTCCGACGCTTCAAGAATATGGGCGGCAATCTTCATACCTTTTTCAACGATCTTGTCGGCAGCCTTGCACAGGGCGGAACCGCCGACCGCGGCGGAGCGCGATCCGTACGTACCCATGCCGAACATAACCTTGTCCGTATCGCCATGCACGACTTCGACATTTTCGACAGCGACGCCAAGGCGTGTCGCCACGATCTGCGCGAAGGTTGTTTCGTGCCCTTGGCCGTGACTGTGCGAGCCGGTAAAGATGGTCACGTTGCCCGTGGGGTTGAAGCGGATCTGCCCTGATTCCCAGAGCCCGACACCGCCACCCAGCGCACCTACGGCTGCCGAAGGTGCGATTCCGCAGGCTTCGATGTAGGAGGAAAAACCAATACCGCGCCGTTTGCCGCGCGATTCGGCTTCGGCCTTCCGTTGCGCGAAGCCTGCATAGTCAGCCATGCGCAAGGCTTCATCGAGTGACGCCGGATAGTTTCCGCAGTCATATTGTTGAATGACCGGGGTCTGATAGGGAAAGGCGTCGACCGGCACCATGTTCTTACGGCGCAATTCGGCCGGATCGGTCCCGGTTTCCTTCGCCGCTTGCTCCACCAACCGTTCGATGACGAATGTCGCTTCCGGCCGTCCTGCGCCACGCACCGCGTCTACGGGCGTGGTATTGGTGAAGACGGCCTGCACGTCGCAATAAATTGCCGGTGTGGTGTATTGGCCGGCCAACAAGGTTGCGTACAGGTAGCTCGGCACACAGGTTGCGAAGGTGGACAGATAAGCACCCATATTGGCGACTGTATTCACCCGCAGACCGAGGAATTTGCCATCCGCATCCAATGCCAGTTCGGCCTTGGAGACGTGATCGCGGCCATGCGCGTCGCTTTGGAATGACTCCGAACGCGCCGCGGTCCATTTCACCGGTTGGCGTATTTTGCGTGCGGCCCAAAGGCACACGGTTTCTTCGGCATAGATAAAGATCTTCGAACCGAAACCACCGCCGACATCTGGAGCGATGACCCGCAGCTTATGCTCCGGGGCGACCCCATTGAAGGCCGACAACACGAGGCGCGCGACATGGGGGTTCTGGCTCGTCGTATAGAGCGTCAGGCTGTCGCCACCGGCATTATATTCGCCGATCGCGGCGCGAGGTTCGACGGCATTGGGGATCAGACGGTTATTGACGATGTCCAGCGTCGTAACGTGCGCGGCATTGGCAAACGCCGCATCCGTTTCCGCCTTATCGCCAATTTCCCAGTCGTAGCAAAGATTGCCGGGTGCATCGTCGTGCACCTGAGGACTGCCGGCTGCGAGGGCATCCACGCCGACAGCGACGGCCGGGCGCTCCTCATAATCTACCGATACCTGTTCCGCGCCGTCCTTGGCTTGCTCCAGGGTATCCGCAATAACGACTGCGACGGCGTCACCGACATAACGGACGGTGTCCACGGCAAGCGCTGGATGGGCTGGTGCGTTGTGCCCATCGCCATTCTTGCTTGTAATCGCCCAGCCGCAAATTAGTGGGCCAATACCGTCATCCGCTAGATCCTTGCCCGTGAAAACGGCAATGACACCAGGGGCGCTTGCAGCATTCGAAATGTCGATGCCGTTGATCTTTGCATGCGCGTGCGGCGATCGCACGAAGCTCGCATGTGCTTGGCCTTGACGGTTGATATCGTCGAGATAATTCCCGTTGCCCGTGAGAAAACGGTAGTCTTCCTTGCGGCGCACCGAGGCGCCAATTCCCTCGCTGGTCATCGCATCTTCTCCCTGTTCAGGATTCAGCCGCGCATTGCTTCAGCGCCGGCCTTTATTGATTTTACGATGTTGTGGTAACCGGTGCAGCGGCAGAT
>JAJFJB010000271.1 GCA_021774435.1 Alphaproteobacteria bacterium | reverse complement strand
GCCGCAATTGGGTTGATGTATTTGAAGGCAATACAGAGTTCTATTCCGCCGCCTACTGGGATCTGCTGACTGGTATATGGCGCGCCAGGGGGCCAGTTCGCAAAACCGATGCGCTTCGTTATATGACAGCGATCAAGAGTGCGCATACAGCGAGCAAATACGTTGATTCTTCCATACAGGAAGGAATCCTTCTGGAAACGGATAATCCGAAGGATGCCCGGTCGAAACTGCTCACCCTTTCCGATGACATGCGTGAAAAGTTGGACATTTTCTTCGACAAAGCGGTCGGCGCGGTTCGGCGAACAAGCCGCTCTGTCGACGAAAAAGGACCGTCACCCGAAAACCCCTAATCGGCAAATCGTCATTCGCCGATTGTTTTGGTGTTAATTTTGGCTTTAATGGCGAAAATTGGGAAGTTTCGGGAAAAACAATGACTGAAATCGTTAAAGGGCTTCGGCTGGTCGAAGTCTCCGCTTTTATCGCCGCCCCCTATGCCGGCCTGACATTGGCCCAGATGGGCGCCGATGTGATCCGCATCGATCCCGTAGGCGGGGGCCTTGATTATCGCCGGTGGCCTGTCACTTCGGACAATGCCAGCCTCTATTGGGCCGGGCTCAACAAAGGCAAGCGCTCGATCATGTTGAATGTTCGAGAAGCCGAAGGCCGCGAACTCGCCCATGCACTGATGACGAAACCTGGACCCGAAACCGGTATCGTATTGACCAATCTACCGGCGCGCGGATGGCTCGATTATGAAGGGCTGAAGGCCAAACGAAACGATTTAATCATGCTAGGCATCACCGGCAATCGGGATGGGTCCATCGCACTCGACTATACCGTCAACGCAGCAGCCGGGTTCCCGCTCGTCACCGGTCCCGAACATCATCACGGACCCGTGAATCATGTCATGCCGGTTTGGGATGTTGTCGCCGGGCTGTCCGCCGTCAACGGCATTCTGACGGCCGAACGACAACGTCGCGAGACGGGTAAGGGCCAGTATATCGGGCTCGCGCTCGCAGATACCGCCTTCTCGACGCTGAGCCATTTGGGCTATGTCGGCGAAGTCCAGATCAACGGTGACAATCGTCCTGCAACAGGCAACCAAGTCTATGGCACTTTTGGTTGCGACTTCGCGACCTCCGATGGCCGCCGCGTCATGATCACGGCGTTCACGCCGCGTCACTGGCAGGCGCTGCTTAAGGCAACGGGTCTCGAAGACCGAATGAAAAAGATCGAAGAGTTGTTCGAACTCGACCTGCGCTTAGAGGAAGCGCGTTGGGAAGCCCGTGATACGATCATCGCAGTCCTGAAACCCTGGTTCGCGTCCCGCCCCTTGGCGGAAGTCCGCAAGGCGCTGGACGATGCGGGCGCATGCTGGGGTCCCTATCAAACATTCGCGCAGGCGGTGCAGGAAGACAGCCGACTGTCCGCCAAAAACCCGATGTTCGAAGAGGTCGATCAACCTAACATCGGACGCTATCTCGCGTCAGGACCCATGTTGGATTTCAGCGAAAACCCTCGGACGCCGGTGCAGCCAGCCCCCATCATCGGCGGGAATACCGACGAAATCCTCGCGGGCGAACTTGGCCTCGGCGATGGTGAAATCGGCAAGCTGCATGACGCCGGCATTATCGCCGGCGCCATGACTTAACCTAAAGGGTCTGCGTATCAACTGCCGGCTTTGAGCGCCTGCCAATATTCCTTATTCACACTGTCAATCAAATCGTCATGCATGATCCCAAGGCACGCCCGGTAGCCGTAGCGTGAATCATAGCGCTTGATCATTGCGTGATCCGAAACGCTCCGGCAGGCAAGGAATGCTTCCTGCGCATGGGACAGGGCTGTTTTCGACATCGTCTTGCTTAGCGCCGTTTCCCGCGCCTGTTTCCGCTCCAACTCGTTTGTGGCGCGGTCTCGCGGCAGGGCATTCATGGCATGCTGAACAACACTGGCGCCAACAACCTTGTCCGACCGCTTGTTCAGGACCCGTTCCGCGGTGCCACGTTGCATCGTCTTCGCGACTTCGATGTCGGACGGTGTTTGCGGGTTTGGGTCCCCTTTGTCGGCTTCGGGGAAAAGCAGAACATTGCCCGTAATTCGAACAGCAAGCGATGCTAGCCCACGGTCGCGCATGACTGCTTCGTCGACGCTCAGCGTAACGGCAAAATGATCCCGCTCCGCCTTGATATGCAGAATATTTTCGGCCGGGAGGATTTGCTCCTGTCCCACCCTATCGACACCCACCAATGTCATGCCATCTTCAACCCGGGTGCTGCGCGCGCCACGGATATTCGCATCGCTTTCGCGAACACTGTAATTCTTGCCCCGCACTGGATTTCCGCGATCCGGCTGCAAGCAGATAGCCGCGACTTCCGTGGCACAGACTCCATTTTCGCATGTGAGCGGCATATTATCACTGGGTGTTACAACCATCAGCACCTGCGGTGCGGCTACGGCGGCACCCATGAAGCCGAATACACTCAGTACGGACGCAATAGTTAAGACTCCAACACGCATGTCGCTGCTCCCCTAATGGCTCGTCAAGACCACATCATAGAACGATTCTAAGATAAAGGATATCACGGTGCGGTGATCTCTTCCTTCATCACAAACCGATCCATAAAGGGCATTAAACAGCCCGCAAAATATCTGTATGGTCCGACAGCCCAATAAAAGGAATTCCGATGCCATCGAAAAGACGCCCCTGGGTCGCCATCACGGCGACCGACGATTTGCCTGTCGCGATGCCGCCGGTTCGTGACGCGCTGCGCGGAATCGCGCCGGTCAGGACTGTCCCCCTGCCGTACAGCACCCTCAGCCTTAAGGAAGAAACCAAATATGCAAAAATGCTGCAGGGGGCAGCGGGTATGCTTTTGCGTCCGGGTTATGTCACCCCGACATTGCTCGACCAGTTGCCCGATCTAAACATCATCGCAGTGCATGGCGCCGGTGTCGATCAGGTCGATGTCGAGGCCTGCACGGAACGCGGCGTCTTGGTGACGAACGCACCGGGTGCCAACGCCGATGCTGTGGCGGAACTGACACTTTGTCTGATGATCAACCTTGCGCGTCGCGTGGCGGAAGGTGCCTCGCGCGTCCACAATGAACGTGTCTGGGGCGAAGCGCGCCATACCGGCAGCGAGATCAAGGGCAAGATGCTGGGCCTGGTTGGCGTTGGGCAAATCGGCAGCCGTGTCGCCGGTATCGCCAAGGCATTTGGCATGAAGGTCTGTGCGCATGATCCCGGCCTAACGGCCAAGGACATCCGGGCGCTGGGCGCGAAATCGGTCACGCTCGACACCTTATTGGCAGAGTCGGACTACATCTCCCTGCACGCGCCACACATCCCCGCAACCCACCACTTAATCAATAGCAAAGCGCTGCGGCGGATGAAGAAAGGCGTATTCCTCATCAATGCGGCACGCGGTGCACTGGTCGACGAAATCGCCGTCGCCCGGGCACTAAAGAGTGGCAAGCTTGGCGGTGCCGCATTGGACGTTCTCGAAGGTGAACCGCCAAATCCCAAAAGCCCGATATTCGATGCCCCGAACATTCTTCTTACACCGCACATGGCGGGGTCAACGAATGAGTGCCTCGACACGATCGCTGGCACCGCTGCGGCAGACATTGCCCGGGTTTTACAGAAAAAGAGGCCTAAATACCCGGTCAACAAGCCCCGAAAGCGAAAAACGGCGTAAGGCCAAACCGTTATTTCGAAGACACCGATAAGATAATCCAATTTGCCGGTTTCAATTCCATCATGCTCCGATAGTATTGCCCGTTCTGTTTTTCGCACCTGACAGAATCTCGAAAGGAAGAAAATGCCGGATAAGGCCTCCAACAATCCGCAAATCGATCCCGACGAGATTCTCGAAGGGGTCCGCACGTGGGTCGACATCGAAACGCCATCCTATGATGGGGAAGCCGTTAACAAACTCGTCGACAAGGTCGAAGCGGATATGCGCGCGATCGGCGCGGAGATTGACCGTGTCCCAGGCCGTGACGGATTTGGCGATATCCTCACTACGCGGACGCCTTGGGGCGGCGATGGCCCCGGCATCCTCGTTCTAAGCCATGTCGATACCGTCCACCCAATTGGCATGAAGGACGATATCCTGCGCTGGCGGCGTGAGGGCGACAGTGTGTTTGGTCCCGGCATCTACGACATGAAGGCCGGCGCGTATCTTGCCTATTACGCCTATCGCCATCTCGTTCGGCAAGGCAAGCAAACGCCGCTTCCGATAACCTTCATGTACATTCCCGAAGAAGAAATCGGCAGCCCGACCTCGCGCGCGCGGATCGAGGAAGCCGCGAAACAAAACAAATATGTGCTCGTCACCGAACCGGCCCGAGAAGGTGGTAAAATCGTCACCGCGCGCAAAGGCGTTGCTCATTTTCAGATTGAAGCGACCGGTGTGTCGGCACATGCCGGTTCTCGACCAGAAGATGGTCGGAGCGCAATCGCCGAAATGGCTCATCAGATCGTCAAAATTCAGGCGATGAATGACTTCGAACGTGGCGTCTCTGCGAATGTCGGGCTCATCAATGGCGGTACTGGAATCAATGTCGTTGCCGCGTCATGTCGGATCGAAGTGGATATCCGCGTGCCAGATCCGGAAGCAGGTGAAGAATTTGTCGAAAAGGTCATGAACCTGAAGCCGGTCACGCCCGACGTCACACTAGAGATCACTGGCGGTATGAACCGTCCGCCTTTCGAAAAAAACGAAGGCATCAGCATGCTGTTCGAACATGCCAAAGCGATCTGCGCCGATATCGGATTCGAGCTCGAAGACATGAAGACGGGCGGCGGCAGTGACGGAAATTTTACCGCAGCACTGGGAATCCCAACCCTCGACGGTCTTGGTGCCGACGGCGTTGGCGCACATGCCCATCACGAACAAATCTATTTCTCTTCGCTGGAGCCACGCGCGAAGATGTGGGTCCGGCTGCTTGAGACACTCGAATAGACGAAGAAGGAAAACAATCCCATGGCGGACCAATCCAGCAATCGGCCAAAAGTCGACCCGGACGAAATTCTTGAAGGCATCAAGACATGGGTTGATATTGAGTCCCCGTCGAACGATTCCGAAGCCGTCAACCGCATGGTGGATCAGGTCGAAACAGACTATCGCGCGATCGGCGCCGAGGTCGATCGCACACCCGGCCGTGATGGGTTTGGCGACATATTGAGCGCCCGGACGCCGTGGGGCGGGGACGAACCGGGCATTCTGGTCATGAGCCATTCGGATACGGTTCACCCGATTGGCATGATTGAGGATATCCTGCGCTGGCGCCGCGAAGGCGACAGTGTGTTTGGTCCCGGCATCTACGACATGAAATCTGGCGCCTTTATGGCCTACTACGCTTATCGGCATCTCGTCCGCCAGGGTAAGCAGACCCCCTTGCCGATTACCTTTATGTTCGTTCCTGAAGAAGAAGTCGGCAGCCCGACATCACAAGCGGCAATTGAAGAGGCGGCACGGCGCAACAAATATGTATTGGTTACGGAGCCAGCACGAGAAGGCGGCAAGATCGTAACCGGCCGTCGGGGCTCCGCGCGTTTTCACATCACCGTCAACGGTGTCCCGGCACATTCCGGCTTACGCCATCAGGATGGGCGCAGTGCGATCAAGGAGATGGCGCAGCATATTCTGTTTATCGAAGGTCTGACCGACTACGAGCGAAACGTGACGACGAATGTGGGGCTGATTTCCGGCGGCACGGGCACCAATGTGGTGCCCAGCGAATGCACCGTGGAAGTCGATATGCGCTTGCCGGACATGGAAGCGGTCGAGGAATTCGTCGAACAGGTTTTGAATATTACGAATATCGATCCCGATTGCACGGTGACAGTCAAAGGCGGCTTGAACCGACCGCCCTATCAAAAAGACCAGGGAATTAGTGACCTGTATGAGCATGCCAAGGGCCTTGCCGAAGAAATCGGGTTCGACTTGCAGGACATGTACACGGGCGGCGGCAGCGACGGCAATTTCACCGCCGCGCTTGGCGTTCCCACACTCGATGGACTTGGCGCCGACGGCAAGGGCGCGCACGCGCATGATGAGCAAATCTATTTCTCATCGCTTGAACCCCGTACCCAGCTTTGGATTCGTCTGTTTGAAACCCTCAAGTAGCCGAAATATTTCTTAGCAGCCAAGCTGACTGGCAAGGTCCTCAAAGTCGGTCGCAATATAGTCGAAATCGTGCTCGGCCTTGAAGTCCTTCGTTTGGTTGGGACCATGTTCCGTCGGCCTCGCCACAAACGCAGTCCGCAGTCCGCACGCTGCGGCGGCGACCAAATCGCCATTATGCGCCGCCGTCATCAATACCTGCTCCGGCGCAAGTCCTAATCGATCACAGGCCTTGATATAGGCTTCCGGCTCTGGCTTGTAGTGACCCACGACTTCTGCGCCAAGGATCGCGTCCCAAGGCAGGCCGGCCCGTTTCGCCATGTTGACCATCAAGGCGATATTACCGTTCGATTGGGTAGCGATAATGAATTTGGACTTTAACCGGGTCAGTCCGGCCACCGAATCCGGCCAAGGGTCCAGGCGATGCCACGCGTAGTTTAGATCGTCGATCTCGGCCTCGCTGAGCCCGGAAATACCGGTGCGGTCCAGCATTTCCAGCAGGTTCTCACGGTGCAGCACGTCGAGTTTCACGAAATCGCGGTTTCCATCGCGAATACGCGCCATCGCGGGGTCATAAAGCGACCGCCAGCCATCGGCAAAGGCAGCCCAATCGGCATCAATTCCCTTCCGCGTGCCGAACGCCTGGCCTTCCCGTGTGATGCTGGTGCGCCAGTCGACGACCGTACCAAAAACGTCAAAAATCAATGCCTTAATGTCCGCGGAAGCCATTTTGTTCCCCATCCTAAGCGGTTTTTCCGAAGATAATTTATACGACGCCAACCTTCGCCAGGACAGGGCTGCGATCCACTTTGATCACGGGAATTTGAGGACATACTGGGGAACGTTACTAGCGCGGCTTCATCCGCAAGGGTCTAATTGGGCGGTAAAATCAGATGCGTGCCGGACTGAACTGGCCACGTGAAAATTGTAGACAGGAGAACGCTATGATTAAGAAAACAGTAGTCGCCCTTAGCGTGGCGGCGATGGCTGCGGGCAGTGTTGCGCTTCCGGCAGCAGCGGCAAGCCTTGATACCCCGGTTCAGTTGGCAAGCTGCAATCCTTGCAAGGCAAAAAGAGGCTGTAACCCCTGCGCCGCAAAGAAGGGCTGCAACCCCTGCGCTGCCAAAGGCTGCAATCCTTGTGCGGCGAAAAAGGGCTGCAATCCCTGCGCCGCAAAGAAAGGCTGCAATCCCTGCGCTGCCAAGAAGTAGTGGGTTAAGCCACACTTAGCGTTATCCGGTGCACGGGAAACGTTCGGCGGCGATCCGTCGTTGCTGGAACGTTTTCCCGTGAACCGCTTTCCGGGTGGAAATTCCAACAATTTCTGCCCCGTCGGAACAAAACGTGCGAGGCCTCTGGCCCTTCTTCTTCGCACCAATTTGTTTTCCGTTTATACTCAGGCTATAGCGATATTTTCCGCGACGACATAGGAGCGTCAATAGTGCCGCGCATGTCGGGTTTTGTCCGTTGGACTTCTTGCGCATGGCTTGTCCTTCTTGCCGTACTCCTGACACAACAGCAAGACGCCCACTCAGCGGATAATGCCGTCCGAAAGGATCGCTCTCTTACCGGCAAGTTTCTTGTCGCCCGCCCTGAAATGCCGGATCCGCGATTTCGAGATACGGTTATATTTGTCGCCCGGCACGACGAAGATGGCGCCTTCGGTCTGATCATTAATAGACCCCTCGGCGAAATCGATTATGCAACCATTCTTGGGAACCTAGGCCTCGATGCGGCCGGCCTCGAAGGCAAAATTCCTCTTTTCTTTGGCGGACCCGTCGATCCGCAACGTGGATTCGTCCTGCATTCGAACGATTATCCGCACCCTCCCCTGATACCTGTAAATGACCGTTACAGCATTACGATGAGTACTGACTTGATCCTGGCCATCGCCAACGGTTTTGGCCCAAAACAAAGCTTACTGGCAATCGGTTATGCCGGATGGCGTGCCGGACAACTAGAAAAAGAATTGGAACGCAAAGATTGGGTCCTCGCCCCTAGCGACGAGAAAATCTTGTTCGATACGAAATTCGAAGACAAATGGAAACGGGCCTATGACAGCCGTTTCATCGACATTTGAGCGCTCTTAACGTGTTTCCAGGCCGCTCAACTCTCGCTCGCCAAACACATCGTAACACTGTTCGCGAGTCCATCCATCATATGGAAATACGCATCGGCACCGGCCTCATGCTGGGCGCCCAAAGGATCCAACACTGCAATACGCAGAGCACCGAAGGCCGTTCCTTTGTTTAAGGCCGGCGGATGAAATTGCGGCTCTCTGAAAACGCACCGGATATCGCCTTCCGCAATTCTGCGCTGTATCGCAGTTAAATGACGAGCCCCGGGACGGTATTCGGGATCGAGCCGGATGGTGCCGACAGCCTGTAAACCATAGCGTTTTTCGAAATACTGATAGGCATCGTGAAATACCAGATAAGGCAAGGTCCGTACTGGCGTCAGTTTTTGCTGCAGGCGCTTGTCCAGCGCATCCAATCGATGGGAAAGCGCTTCTCCATTGGCTTGGTATAGCGCCGCGTGCTCTGCATCGATCTCCGACAAAGTACGCACCACAATCGACAATATCGATTTCACGCGAACGGGATCTAGCCAGAAATGAGGGTCTTTCGTGCCATGATCGTCATGATGCGCGTGTTTATCGGTTGCATGCCCTTCGGTGTGATCATCGCTCGTCCACGTTCCGCCGTCGCGGAACGACAGTAGTTTTAGCGTCTTTGAAACAGCGATTACTTGCGCGTGGCGCGGGAGGGTTTGCAATGGTTTTACCAAAAATCGTTCAAGATCGGCCCCAACCCAGAATATGGCATCTGCATCTTGGAGAAGCCGCGCCTGAGATGGTTTCAAGGCAAATCCATGCGGGGACGCGGCCCCGGAAGTTAAAAGCACCGGCTGCGCCACGCCCTGCATCACCGACGACACGATGGAATGCAACGGCTTTATGCTGACAACGACGGCCGGATTCGCCGCCATAGCGGGTACGGGAACCGTTGCAATGAGCAGCAACCAAAGCGCCACGAGCGGGCCATTCGGAATCAAGCTTCCCCGGACCAGGAATTGAACTCTCATAATCATTGGCTTGGATACAAGTTGAAATGTTATAATATAACATAAATGTCATTTTGGCTGCCGCTGTCAACGGCGGCACGACCACACCACGCATAGTATTTGGAACCCAGAGATGAGCGATACGGAGCAGGAACTCGTTTCGGCACGGAATATCGTGCTTGGCTATGGCGGCCGAACCGTACTTGACGGCGTCGATATCACGATCTGTAGGAATGAGATTGTTACGCTGATCGGGCCCAACGGCTCGGGGAAAACAACATTGGCCCGCATTGTCCTTGGTCTGATTGAACCTCAAGAAGGTCAGGTTACACGAAAACCCGGCATATCCGTTGGTTACGTCCCGCAGCGGCTGAATTTGGACACGAGCCTGCCGATGAGCGTGGAACGATTCCTTCGCCTGGCCGGGAAATCAAAAAGACTGCAAATTATGGCGGCCTTGGACGAAGTTGGCGCGACGTCGCTGTTGGATGCCGATATCAGCGACCTATCTGGTGGCGAACTGCAGCGTATATTGCTGGCTCGCGCGCTTTTGCGCGCGCCGGACTTGCTCGTTCTCGACGAGCCGACGCAGGGGGTGGACTTCTCGGGCCAAATTGAATTCTACGGATTGATCGGCCGCATCCGCGATAAGCATGGCTGCGGAATTCTGACCATTTCCCATGATCTGCACCTTGTCATGGCGGCAACGGACCGGGTGATGTGCCTGAACCATCACATCTGTTGTTCAGGCGCGCCGGAGTCCGTCCGCCGTCATCCGGAATATTTGGCGCTATTCGGCCCTGATGCCGCGGAACGGCTCGCGGTTTATGCCCACCATCACGACCACGACCATGATCTCGCAGGGGACGTCGTGGAACCGCACCACCACGAGCACCACTAGACATGTTGGACGATTTTCTTTGGCGGGCCGCGTTGGGCGGGCTGGGTGTCGCCCTGGCCACGGGACCTTTGGGTTGTTTCGTCGTTTGGCAACGCATGGCCTATTTCGGCGCTTCGGTCGCACATACCGCACTCCTCGGCGTTGCGCTGGGCTTTGTGCTTTCGATCGACCTTACCCTCGGCATTACCGTAACCTGCATTGCCTTTGCCGTCGTAATGGTAGTTTTGCGCCGCCGAACAAAACTGACGACGGACACCTTGCTTGGGATTCTGGCGCATGCGGCGCTCGCGACGGGTCTAGTCACATTAGCCTTCATGAAAGGCGTCCGCATAGATCTCATGGCCTATCTATTCGGGGATATTCTGACCGTATCGCCGACCGATATTTTTTGGATTTTCGGGGGGAGCGGTCTCACAATCGCCATTCTCATTTTCATTTGGAAACCGTTGCTGGCGATCACGGTGCACGAGGAACTCGCCAAAGCGGAGGGCATACCCGTTCACGCGGTGCAAATGGTATTCACGCTCTTGCTCGCGCTTGTCATCGCCGTTTCCATGAAAATAGTCGGCGCCTTGTTGATCATTTCGCTTTTGATAATCCCAGCCGCGACCGCCCGCCCCTTCTCCCGCTCGCCGGAACACATGGCGGTATTGGCCATCGGAATCGGTGTGTGTTCCGTCGCCGGCGGTTTATTTGCCTCGTTCCGATGGGATACGCCCTCCGGGCCATCCATCGTCGTCGCCGCATTCCTGCTGTTTGCCGCGAGCTTGTTTGCAAAACGGAGCCGAGTCTAGCTGTAACGCGACCCGCCGCCCGCAACGGCAACACGGTCACCCGAGCGGACCTCCGCCACTGTGTCGGCCATATCTCCAAGGTATTCGTCCGCCACCTCCGCATGCCCCGGCGACAGCATGAGGTGCATACCCTTGGGTTCTTTTAAGCCAGCGGACATCCAGCCGCGGTCCCGCATACCCTCGGCAACCGCAAACATATCGAATTCATCGGATCCAAAGGCCAAGAGACCAAGCTGATGGTCTCCCCAGAACCGAAACCCGCCGATAGATTTTAGCCCACGTTCATATTTTGCACGGGTCTCAGTGACGATCTGGGCTTTAGCCCGATATCCATCCTGGCCAAGGTAGTGCATCACGGCCCAGGCGGCGGCGATCGCACCACCAGGACGCGTTCCCGCGATCGTCGGAGTGGCCATTTCACCCGTCGGCCAATCGCCGAACTTAAACAGCTGGTACTCGCGCAGTGCTTCAGAACGATAGAATACGGTAGAGGCACCTTTAGCGGCATAACCATATTTATGGAGGTCGGCAGACATAGACCGGACGCCCGGTAATGCAAAATCGAAGGGCGGCAGATTGACACCATTCATGCGCACAAACGGCGCAAAATAGCCGCCAACACAGGCATCGACATGCAACCAGACGCCGCGCTCGAGTGCCAGTTCCGAAAGCGCTTCAATTCCGTCAATCACGCCAAAGGGAAAACATGGCGCAGATCCCACGACCATCATCGTGTTGTTGTCCACAGCCGTTGCCATCGCCTCGACATCCGCCGTAAAATCGTCCGAGACAGGCACGCGCTTAACGGAGACATCCAAATATTCGGCTGCCTTGTTAAAGGCAGGATGGGCAGAGTAAGGCGCGACAATTTCGGTCCGCGCCGACTCACCCTGAGCCCGCCACCAATCGCGGCACGTTTTCACGGCAAGCAAGATGCTTTCCGTGCCGCCTGACGTCATATTCCCGCATGCGCCTTCAGGCGCGCCAAGCAAGGACAGGCCGAATCCAACGACGTCTTCCTCCATACGCCGAAGACTGGGAAAGGCCGCCGGTCCGAGGCCATTTTCGGCAATGAACATGGCGTAGGCGTCTCGCGCCACTGTGCGCACATCCTCGCCGGCGTCAAACACGTACACGGCAAGCCGTCCTGACCGCCAATCAAAGTCGTTCTCGGCCAACGCAGACATTTTGGACTTTACTTCATCCCACGATGATCCGTGTCTGGACAAAGCCATCCGCTCGCCACCCATGTATTACCCCGCTCTTTACCTGGTCCGCCCGTCGATTGATTAGTGGGACATAATTACTGGAATTTCGGTGTAGGCCAAAATGTGGCTGGTTGCGCCGCCAAAGATCATTTGCCGCAAGCGGCTGTGCGTGTACGCGCCCTTGACGAGAAGATCAGCACCAAGCGATGCCGCTTCCTCAAGCATTGCCTCACCGAGCGAGCGTTTTCCCGCAGCACTATTGACCGACGTCGCTTCGATACCGCTGTGACCAAGATATTCGGCGACTTCGGCGCCACTCGGCCCTGGAACCATGGCATCCTCCACGGTCGAAACAACAACGCGCTTCGCCTCTCTCAAAAACGGCATCGCAAAAGCGATCGTTCGTGCCGTTTCTGTACTGCCATTCCAGGCAATAACCACGGTTTCGCCCAACGCCGTGGGTGCGGTCGGCGGAGCGATCAAGATAGGGCGGCCTGTCTCAAAAAGAGCCGCTTCCAACGTATGCATGGTAGGTGTCGTTGCACCATGAACCGGGCGGCCGACAACAATGGCATCGAACAACCGACCACGGTGACCGACATAATCGTCACTTGGCCCGACATTCTGCCACACCGCTGACGGCGCGTCGGATGATGGCGAATCGGATCCAACACCACGTGCCTGCATGAACGATTTGAAGTATTCTTCCGCCTGCCGTATTCGATCCCGATCTTCCTGCTCATACTTTTCGACAAACGCCGGTGTCACCACGCCAAACCCATCGGCGCTAGCAATAGCCGGCAATGCGGGCTGGACGTAGACGCCTTCGATATAGCTGGCAAACTTCTGCGCAGTCAGACACGCAGTTCCCAACACTGAATCGACGACATCGCTCTCTTCGAATGGTACAAGAATCGCCTTCATGTCATTCCCTCCGTTGCGGATCGAAATGCCCTAACCGGGCGAACGGGCTAGAGTAGTATCATCGCTTAGATGCTGTTTAATTCAAAGGCCAAGTTTTTCTACAATAGCGAGAAACATAAGCTCGTTGCGATAGTAATTCTGTGTATCGCGTCAATACTACTGTTCCATGCATCCGACCGGTACACACTTGCGCAGCGAAACATTCTTCAAAACACTGATTTCAGCCAATTGGGCGCACACTGGACCATTTCGGGGCAGGCTATCCGACTGACTGGAGACACCGAGCGCACACTCATCATCACAAACCAAGCCCGCGGTCAGACACTCATCACCCAGTCTTTGAGAGAGCCTCAACGCTTTGAAAACATACATGTTTCACTCGACATGTCTCTCGACAAGATCGATAGAGGGCCGGGATGGTGGCAGCAAGCCGGTGTCATCCTCCTTGGTTTCGACAAGCACCGGAAGCGCATGAAATATTGGCCATATAGAATTGCCCTCAGTTCCGGTACACAGCCTTGGAAAACCTATGAGGCCGTTATTCCCGTCACCAATTCGATGGAACGGCTTCAGCTGTTTCTATTTCACGGCGGAAAATCTGGCCTCGTCCAGATAAAAAATCTTCGAGTCAATGCGGTATCTGAAACAATTTGGTTCTTCGCGACCAAGGTGATTCTAATCGGGCTTTGGATCGTGACCGGCCTGTGGGTTCTGGTACCGCCCCTTATTAAACGACGTAAGTCCCTAGCCGCATACCTTTCGTTCTTCACATTTATCGCAATGCTTTTCGGTTCGTTGATGCCGCAACCAGAACTGTCGGAGATTGCGCGACCGGCCTTCCAAACATTGGAGAAAGTCTCGAAGCCGGTCGAAATCGCCAAAAAGAAATCGCGAGAAATGGTCAGTTCAAAAGATCAAACAGCAAGCCCAAGTCAAAATGCTAGCTCGTCGCAAGCAACGAAAAAGAGTCGGACAGTTGAACTGTCTCCCAAACTTCCGAACCGAATGGAGAGTGACAGCAGACAATATACCGCTCATTTTTTGAGCCATGGCGTGTTGGGATTTCTCGTCGCATTGGCCTTTCGC
>JAJFJB010000028.1 GCA_021774435.1 Alphaproteobacteria bacterium | reverse complement strand
CGTGATTCCATTCCTGTTGCAATACCGAATTGCAACTGTGTTTTCTTTGACACGAAAGCATTGGTGAAGCGTTAAGGCGGCCAATCGGCCTAATTCGTGCTAGGAACGTTTCAGTAGCTTGTTTGGTTTGCCGGAGCCTTTGTATGACGACGCAGGACCTGCGGATTCCGCTTATGCGGCCTTTGTTGCCGAAGGCCGATCTGCTGGTACCGTATTTGCGGAAAATCGATCAAACTCGATGGTATTCGAATTTTGGGCCCATGGTCGATGCCTTCGAGGCCCGTCTCGCAACGATGTTGGGATTATCGCAAGAAACGCTTGTTTGCGTGGCGAGCGGAACCGTCGGTTTGACACTGGCAATCAAGGCCTTCGAGCCGAAACCGGACGCTTATTGCGTGATACCGTCCTGGACGTTTGCAGCGAGTGCGCATGCGGTGCGGTGGGCTCAGATGCGACCCTGGTTTGTCGATGTAGACGAATCAACATGGATGCTCACACCCGACATCGTGTTAAGGGCACTAGATGAAATCGATGGGCCGGTTGGCGCCGTTATGGCCGTCTCGGCCTTTGGCGCGCCTGTTGACGTAACAGGCTGGGACGCCTTCCGGCAGGAAACCGGTATCCCCGTCATCATCGATGCCGCAGCTGCGTTCGATGGCGCCCAGTTCGCGGCCGCACCGCAAGTGATTAGCTTGCATGCAACAAAAGTGCTCGGTATTGGGGAAGGGGCACTAATCGGCAGCCGCGATACAACGCTTTCCGCTCGGATGCGTGCTTTGTCCAACTTTGGTTTCGTGTCACGTCGCGAAGCCGAGCTTGCCGGTACCAACGCAAAGATAAGTGAATACGCGGCAGCGGTCGGTATGGCGGCGCTCGACCGGTGGCCCGAAACCCGGTCCGCTTTCGCGCTGGCAACCGTGCGGTATCAAGACGCCTTTGCCGGCGTGGAAGCTGTGACGATGGCGCCAGCTATTTCCGAACAGCATGTCCGGTCGACTTTCAATATTCGGCTCTTGGGCCGGCGCGCTGAAACCGTGATGCCATTGCTGGCAGAGCAAGGAATCGGTTCGCGCCAATGGTGGGGCCAAGGTTGCCACAAGATGCCGGCCTTCCAAGAGATGCCGCGCTCCGCCTTACCGGTTACCGAGGCGTTAGGGGAATCGGTCATTGGTTTGCCGGTTTCACAGGATATAAGTCTGGCGGAAATATGTGATGTGCGCGACGCTGTCGCGAACGCTCTCATCCGGTAAGAACTGCCGGTTTGAGGCAAGACTTACCCGGCAGAACACGGTGCGAAACAGCACCTCAGGTTTCTTCTCCATAATATAATTGTGTAAAATCAAGGTATTGAGTGCCAGCAAGCGTTTGGCACAGCCATTGCCAATTCTGGACTGAAGCATTTTAGCGGAACTGCCGGAAAAGATGCAGTCCGTTCAGTGATGACGGAAAGACCGCGCGCACCGCGGAATTCCAGAATAGGAGTAGAAAATGGCAGAAAAAATTGCGCTTTCGGCTGCGATCCGAAGCAATCTGCTGACGCTGACGCGGACAAACGATCTCGCTGACAGGACGCAAGTTCGTCTCGCATCGGGATTGAAAGTCAATTCGGCGTTGGATGACGCCGCTGCATTCTTTGCCGCACGGGCACTGAGCTTTCGCGCCGATGACTTGAACCGTCTCAAGGACAACATCGATCAGTCTATCAGTGCGCTCACCGCCGCCATCAATGGTATCGAATCGATTACGCAGTTGATCGAACAGGCGCAAGGTATTGCGATCACGGCAAAAGCAACCGGCGATACCAACGAACGTTCTTCGCTTGGTGTGCAGTTCGATGCGCTGCTTCTGCAAATTGACAACCTGTCAAACGACTCCAGTTACAACGGCCAGAATATAATTCAGGCGGCGCCGGATAACCTTGTCGTCGATTTCAACGAAGATTCGTCAAGCCAGATCACGATTTTGGGCATTGATTCGACGACGGGTACAGGCGGCATTAATGTCGCTGGCGCCGTTGGCAATTTTGCTGCGGATACGAACATCGATGCGGCGCTAACCGCGACCCGGACGGCGTTGACCACCTTGCGAACGACAGCGGCGACCTTGGGGTCAAACAATACGGTTCTGCAAACCCGTTTGGACTTCACCGAAGACCTTGTCAATACGCTGGACGAAGGTGCGGGTAAACTGACGCTTGCCGATTTGAACGAGGAAAGCGCGAATTTGCTCTCACTGCAGACGCGTCAACAGCTTGGTCTGAATTCCCTTTCCCTGGCCGCCCAGAGCGAGCGGGCGATACTCAACCTCTTTGGATAAACGCGCCGGTCGTAACGGCCGTTAGGAAATTACTGCCCCCGGCTCGGCAAATTTTGCCGGTCGGGCCGGTAATTCCTGCCATAAACCTTCTATTTACTTTTCCCGATTATCGTACGCCTCAACGATCACTTGGTGTTTGTGTGATTGTTGCGATTGGCACATGGTTTGCTTGCCTAAAAGTCGGTCCGAATGGTCTGCCGGCGCAATAGGCGGGAGGATAACAGAAAGTTATCCGCGTTACCTTAAATCAGGTGTCGTCGATTGGATCATAGTTATGGTTGTAGAATGCAACCTATATATCCTAGAAAGGGAACATAAATGGCTGATAGTATTTCACTGTCGGGTGCCGTCCGGGCAAACCTGCTGACACTCCAGCTTACGCAACGACAAATTGACACAACCCAAGGTCGCCTTGCGACGGGCTTGGCGGTCAATTCTGCCCTCGACGACGCTTCGGCGTTTTTTGCAGCGCAATCCTTGACTTCCCGCGCCAGCGATCTTGATGGTCTCAAGTCGGACATCGATCAGGGTATTAGTTCGCTGGAAGCGGCGATTAGCGGTATTGAGGCTGTGACTGATCTGGCCGAGCAAGCCAAAGGTTTGGCTATTACCGCAAAGGCGACGAGTGATACCAACGAACGGTCTTCTTTGGGAGTACAGTTTGACGCGTTGCTTCTGCAGATCGACTCTGTCACGAACGATACTAGTTTCGCGGGTACCAATCTCCTGCAAACAGCTCCAGATAATCTGACGGTCAACTTTAACGAAGATGGTTCAAGTACACTGACCATCTCAGGTATCGACACTACGACAGGTACTGGTGGTATCAATATCGCCGGCGCAGTCGGCAACTTTGCTGCAGATACGAATATTGATGCGGCGATTACGGCGATTAACACCGCATTGACGACGTTGCGGACCAGCGCGTCGACACTGGGTTCAAACGCGGCCGTTCTAACGACTCGTTTGGATTTCACCGCAGACCTTTCCAACACACTCGAAGGTGGCGCCACGAAACTGACGCAGGCGGATCTTAACGAGGAAAGCGCCAACTTGCTGGCTCTTCAAACTCGACAACAGTTGGGTATTAACTCTTTGGCCCTGGCCAGTCAGAGCGAGCGGTCTATTCTCGCGCTGTTCGGTTAATCCTCCTCAACATATCTCGCGAAAGGGCGGCGAAATTTTCGCCGCCCTTTTTTTGTCTTTTTTCTGCTTATTCGCCGTTGTTGTGGCACATTATATGCAACGTTTATTTTTGCTTTCGAGACCAATTAGTCGAATGTGGAAGCGTCGTTCATTGAGCCGGTTAAATTGGTCATTCGGTAGACAGAAAAATTGAAGAATTCTATTATCAGTAAAGGCGGGTGCGAAAAATGCCCTTGAAACTAGCCTTAAAGCCAGGCGAAAAAATCGTCATCAACCAAGCGGTTATCGTCAATGGCGGACAGAAGAGCGAGCTTGTTCTCGAGAACAAGGCGAGCGTCCTGCGCGAACGCGATATTATGACGGAAGAGCAGGCGAGTTCTCCCGCAAAACGCGTATATTTCGCGGTGCAGATGATTTATTTGTTTCCCGTGAACACCGCGTTTTATCAAGAGAAATTTAACTCATTTACTAGAGATTTCATTAAGGCTGTTCCGAGCGCCTCGCCAATAATCTTGGAAATCGGAGAGAACGTTATCCGCGGCGACCTATACAGCGCACTGAAGAAATGCCGCAAGTTGATGAAATACGAAGATGAGGTTCTGAAAAATGTCGCAAACGCAGAGTAATCAAGCCTACCAATCTTCGCAGAAGCTTGGTGCAGGTGCGCGTCAAACGGAGGCGCGGGCACTGCTGGAGGCGGCGCGCAGGCTGTCGGAAGTCAATTCGGAAAGCGAAGATCTTACCGAGTATCGGGCGGCTTTGCGATTGAATTGGCGGCTGTGGACGATAATCCAATCGGATATCGCGTCTGATGAAAACGCATTGCCTTCGGAAATCAAGGCCAATGTGATGAGCCTGAGTATTTTCATTGATAAACATACGGTTGGCGCGCTCGCAGAACCTGACGCTGGAAAGCTTGGCGTTTTGATCGAAATTAACCGAAATATCGCGAGTGGCCTTATGGAAACGCCGGAACAAGAGGCGTTGCCGGTACCACAGGCAAGCGAAGTATCAGGTGGAAATATCGTCGCTTAATTTTTTCGTAGATTGAGTTCCCGAGAGAGCAATTTTGAAACACGATTGGCGAGTTCACCCCAATCGCCGCGACGGGTTTGACGGAACAGACGCATATTTGGATACCAGGGCGATTTGGTGCGGTCCATCAGATATCGCCAATCAGCTGCATGACCCAGAAGGACCCACACGGGCGTTCCCAATGCGCCTGACAAATGGGCGGTCGCGGTATCCACAGTGACCACAAGATCCAACGTCGTGATTATTGCGGCGGTATCTGAAAAATCATTTATTCCGATTGTGGGGTCAATGACGCCTCGTTCGGAGATCCAGTTTCTGTCTTGTTCAGTTGCGTCGACCTGCAGGCTGTAAATCTGCGCCCCATTGATTTCCAGAATAGGCTCAAAAGCCTCAACCGGGCACGAACGTTTTTCATCGTCTTGCCTGTTGGGATTACCCTCCCAGACGATTCCTATATTTGGTTTTTCTGATTGCAGCGTGTTCGCCCAGATTGCCAGTTTATCTTTAGGAGCGGCGATATAGGATTGCGATGCGGGAATCGTGTCGAGTTCCGTTTCAAATATCGCTGGAAGGCTTAAAAGCGGTACATGGCGATCGGCCGCCGGCAGGGCATCGCCGCGGGCGATGACGAGATCGGCACCGCCAATATCGTTAAGCAGACGAAGCAGTGGTTTTTGGCACTCAAATATGACCGTTTCTACGTTGGATTTATCCGCGATCAGCGGCAAATACCGGCAAAACTGAAGCGTGTCGCCAAAGCCTTGTTCTGAATGCACAAGAAGCGTACCGCCGTTTAAATCTTCTCCATTCCATCGGGGTAGATCGAGGACCCGCTTCTCGTCGCCTAACAGACGTGCCTCATAATTACGCCAACCTTCATGAAATTGTCCAAGAAGCAGTTGAGCAATGCCTAGACCTTTGCGCAGTTCGGCATCATTCGGAGCAAGTGCCAATGCTTTTTCATAATTTGCAATAGCAGCCTCTGGCGCATTCAAGTTTAGGTGCGTCAACGCCAGGCTGCCAAATATGCGGTAGTCATTTGGGTTGGCGCCGATTGCCTTATTGAAAGTCCGCACGGCTTCCTCGAGCTGGTCTTCCTGGCGTAGAAGGTTTGCCAAATTGAGCAGGGCATCAGCCCAATCCGATCGCACCTCCAAGGCCTGAAGAAAGCATCGCTTGGCACGGCTTCGATACCCCGCATGAGCGGCCACGACACCAAGGTTGGTGAGAATCTCTGCGTCATTGGGATTCAGTTCATTCGCGCGTTCGAGCGACAGGATTGCCTCGTCGGGACGCCGTGCTGAAAACAAGATCAGTCCGAGATTGTTGTGCGCCTCTGCCGGATGCGGATCCAATTCAATTGCCCGTTTCCCATGCACGATCGCTTGGTCATATTGCCCATTCTCGCGCAAGGCCACGGCTAAGCCATTGTGACACTGTGCCCAATTCGGTTTCGTTTTAAGCACCTGTTTGAAGTTCGCGATGGCGTCTGTTAGCCGGCCATCCTTGTACTGTGAAACGGCGAGCGCGAATCGAACGTCAATATTCTCTGGTGCAATTGATGCCGCACATTCATACGCGTCCGTGGCTGCAGCCGTATTGCCGACTTCGGTGAACAACCGCGCTAAACTGAGTTGCCCGTCAGCATCGTTTGGTTCCAGCGTAAGATATTGTACCCAAGCGTGGATCGCCTGATCTGATCGCGCCGATGTTTCCAGGGCTTGGGCAAAACTGCGATTAAACCTTGGATCAGTTGGAGAAAGCCTTACAGCGCGGACGAAATATCCTACGGCCGTATCCAGATCTCTTATTTGCAAGGCAATGTGTCCAAGAATGTGCAGGGCTTCGGAATTGGACCCATCTTGGGCAATCACTTCATGGCATATCGCCGCCGCCGCTGCATATTCTTTATGGTTGAAATGATGCGCTGCCTGTTTCAGCACCTCGGAGAGTGAGCCAACCAGTATCTCGCCGGGCATATTGTTTGTTGGCGACTGTGCCATCTCGGGGCTCCAGGTGACCTTTATGCCCGCGTTATATCATCTCGATGTCAACGGTGCTAAGCGCTGCTTTTGTTCGAATTGGTGCAGCTGGCGTTAGAGGAAGTTGACGAGAGAAACCCGCTGAATTCTGCCAATTACCGTGAATGACGCTTCGAGTGTAACCTGTTCCGCATTGAGTATGCTTATTGCTTCCGCTGTATCTACCTGCTCGATTTCAGCGATGTTCTTTTCAGCGAAAGCCGCAAAGTTTTCATGCTTTGTCTTTATATCATCGATGATATTTCGTTGAAGCGCGACTTGGGAGAACAAACCGCCGATGGTGTTCTCACCTGCGGGCGGCGAGTCCAAGGCCTGGGTCAAGAGTGACACCGCATCGTTTATCGCTGTTATTTCTGCCGCCGAGGGAGGCGTGGAGAAAGCGATTTCAGAAATCGCGTCGAATGCCCGAATAACCCGTTCAATGGCAGGGTCGTTGGCACGAACGCCGTAATTGATCTCGAATCCTTCATCGACCCGGGCGCGTTGAACGACACTGTCCCCGCCATACCAGTCGGTATCGGCGGCCGCAGGGAAGGGCGGAACGACAGGGGGCGTATAGGTTCCATTGTTCAGGTCCACGGGAGCCGTACGAATATTGCCGCCGGAGAATAAAAACCGACTTTCATCGCGAACATTCAAGAGGTCGACAATTTGATCGAGGAGACCTTGCGCGAGAGTTGGCAATCCGATGACGTTCGCCGTGTCGCCGTTCTTTGCGCCTAAAAGTGTCGTTCGGAACTCCCGGCTAAGTTCTTCGACGCGCTCGAGACTAAAGCTCATGAATTCCAAACGCCGGTCTGTCGTTTCGATATTCTCGAGAAATTGATCTACCCGCGCGAATTCGTTCTTTACGCTCACGAGCCGTCCCGCTTCACGTGCGAGGCCTGCGAAGTCCTGGGATTTGAGGCCGGTCCCGACTTTTGTTTGTGCATCAAACACACGCTGCTGGGTATTAAGCGTTGTGAAGAGGGAAAAGCGGTTTTGGGCGAGAGTTGCGACGCGTGTCATGATGTCGCCTCCTAACGGACTGAATTAATGATTTCGTCTAACATTTCTGCGATCGAAGCCAGAACCCGCGAGGATGCGGCAAAAGCGTTCTCCAGAATAACGAGGCCTGCGAGCTCTTCGTCGACGTTAACGCCGGAATCACTTTGCTGACGAAATGCAATCGTCTCAAGAAATGTTTCATTGAAATCCAAGTCGGAACGCGCGTCCCCGGCAAGCGACGACTGAAGATCTATGATTTGGCTAGCGTATCGGATAAGAGTCGTTGTTGTCGTGCTGATGCCGCCGGAGCCGACAAACGACACATCGGTACTGAAAACACCGGCCATTGAATTTGCAACATTGCCGTCACCGACTGAGACACCGACGGCGCCCACAGCTGCGGTGAGATCGAGTTGCCCCCGCGAAATGAGGTCGGCGTTCGCTGCAAGCGCTGAATTGATGGTGACGGCAGTCGAAAAGCTGGTTTCGTCTGAGGTCGCATTAGTCGTGGATAATAAAGTGCTCGAGTCAGAAACAATAAAATTGTCGCGATCACTATCTGTAATCGTGAGCCGGCGGCCGCCGGAATCGTCGGTGACGGTTGCGGTGATGTTTTGTGCCGTGAGGGCGGCAGTGCCATTAATCGAAGCGGCGATGGCATCCAGGCTGTCACCGACCGCATAGTTCACGGTGGCGCCGGCGGTACCATCGAATCGAAAAGTCAGCGTTCCGGCCAATCCCAAGGCCGTCGTGCTACTGGTCTGACGGGCAGTAGCGAAACTATTGTAGTCGCTACCATTCACGCTGGCCTGGAAGAAGTCATTCAAACCGAAGTAATGCGAGAGGCCTCGTGTTTCGCCGCCGATGACGGTGACCGCACTCGTATTTTCATTGATCGATATGCCTTGGCCGGCCGCCTGGGCTTGCAGGACGAACTGTCCCGTTGCATTGATTGAAGCGGGTGTGCCGGTCAGGCCCGCGTTGATTGCGTTGACAACGTCATTGGCTGTCGCAGTTGCGCCGAGACCGGCAAGGTTAACATCGACAAATTCAACGACATTGCCCGTCGTTTGATTCAGGACCGCGACCCTCACGCTCCCTGTACCGGCGAAAGCGTCTGTCGCGGCGACGGTCTGGGTTCCCGTTAAGGTGGCCGGAGGAGGAAATGCGGTACCTTGGTTATGAAAGGTGTTTATCTGCGTTTTGAGCACAGCGGTAAGACGGTCGAGTTCCTTTTGCAGGTTTGGAAGAAGCGTATCGCGGACATCGATAAGTCCTTTCAGTTCGCCATCGGCGATTTCGTTGGTAATATCGTTCGAACCGTTCACGAGATCCGGCGTTCCGATGAAAATGCCGTCGATGGAACCCGGATAGTTGGCGTCTCCCGGACTAACATAGGCGACACTGGCATCGGTTTGCGCTGCGGACGTATGTGAAACTGCGAAAGTAACGCCTTCACTTAGCAAAGTACTGCCACTGCCTGTGAAGATGCTGATCTTTCCGGCTGCCGATTCAAAGGTGCGGATATCCAAATTTTTGCTTAATTTGGCGAGTGCGATATCTCGCTGATCCCGTAGCTCGCCGCTTGGCTGACCAAGTGTTTCAGCTTGTGAAACCTTGATGTTCAGGTTTTCGATGATTTGAAGTTGGCTTGAGACCTCAGCGGCCGAAAGGGTGATTGCCTGATCCGCATCCGCACGCAGGGTTTGTATCGCATCGGACAACTGACCGAGTTGAATTGCAAGCTTGCGCGCTTCGTTTACCGCTTCGAAGCGCGCCGCCTCCGATTCCGGTGTCAGCGCGAGTGTCTCGAAATTGTTATTTAGCTTCGTCAATCCTGCAGCGAATGTGTCATTGCTACTGGGCGTGCCGAATATTCCCTGTATCTGGGAGAGGAATTTCTCGCGTGCGGTGAGTGCCGCAACAGTGCCTTCCTGTTCGCGCACCTGGCGCAAAAGGAACTCATCCACGGACCGAGTGATATTGCTAATGTCGACGCCAGCACCAGTGACGTCGAGCCGGCGCGCTTCGAGCTCAATTGTTTTGCGAGTGAATCCAACAGTGTTCGCGTTGGAAATATTATTTGCCGTAACTTGAAGCGCGGCCTGATTGGCTTGAATTCCGCTAAGGGCCGTCTGAAGTGCAAGCGTGAGTGACATGGTGCGATTATCCCTAACGAATTGGAATCAGAGACTCCTGTTAAGCGTCGCGGGCGCTGTGGTTGGGGCTGCGCGATGCGTTGCGGACGCCGCCGCACCAGTCTTTGTGTAACCGGTCGCCGATGGAGAACTGCTGGTAACCGCATCCGCTATCACTTGAACCAGGCGTGAATTTAATTCCAAGGCCGCCTGTACAGCGTGTTTGTTGTCGATGGCAGTCGCTTCGAACTGCGTTGCAGCGGCGGTCAGTTCCGCTTTTAGATCGGGCTCAATAGCATTGAACATACCAGGCTCGGTGGCCAGATCGCGCATGTGCGTTTCGTAAGCGTAGGAGAGAGCCGTCTTTTGTGCCTGCATTGGTTCGATATCCCGGACTCGGCCTGCCTTCAATGTTTCGGTCTCTATCGCCATGACTTGAACGAGCGATTGAGAGAGCTCGATTAGCTCATGCGCACGTGCACTGGGATTCATCGTGTCTGCTCCTGTTCTTGAATTTGAAGAATCGACTTGTAGACGGAGTCCGCGATACCGAGCCCGCCGTTGGCGGCGATCGCCTTGCCATACTCCTGCATCATCATTGACTGGTAGACCTTTTCACCTTGTCCACCACCGAACATGCCGTCCGTTCGAATGCCCGCGAACATGTGCTCGAGATATTGTCCAATAAAGAAGGCTTCGAATGATTCCGCGGCGACCTTTGCCTTCTTAGAATCCGCCGTAGCGCTCAGCGTCGGTAATTGCGATGCATTCAGGCGTTGGTTGGTTAGTGAAAGAGCATTTGCTGGGTCCATTACAACACCTCAATGTCGGCGTTAAGCGCGCCGGCCGCCTTGATGGCTTGCAGAATGGTGATCATGTCGCGTGGGCCGATTCCGAGCGCGTTCAGACCATTGACAAGATCCTGCAGGCTGACGCCTTTTTCGAGAACCGTCAGCTTGCGATCTTTGTCTTCTGTGACTTCAATTTCTGTCCGCGGCACCGTCTGGGTCGTGCCCGTATTAGAGAATGGCAGCGGTTGCGAGACCTGAGCTGTCTCCGTCACCCGGATCGTCAAGTTGCCCTGCGCGATTGCGACCGTGTTGATGCGGACATTAGAGCCCATCACGATTGTTCCGGACTGCTCGTCGATTATGACCTTCGCGATCTGGTCGGGTTCGACGCGCAACTGTTCGATATCGGTGATCAGTTCGACGATTTCGCCTTTGTAGCTGGCGGGCGTTTTCATGATGACAGTCGTGGGGTCAGTGGCCTTGGCGGCGGGCAGTCCCACGAAAGCGTTGATTGCGCGCGCGATGCGCCGGGATGTCGTGAAGTCCGGATTGCGGAGCGACAGTTTTATTTGCTTCATATTGGCAAGCTTGAACGGCATTTCCCGCTCGATGACGCCGCCGTTGGCGATGCGACCGCTGGTCGGGACACCTTTGACGATGCTTTCCGCTGCACCCGCCGCGGCAAATCCTCCGACTGCGATCGTGCCCTGGCTGACCGCATAAATTTCGCCGTCCGCGCCAACCAGCGGCGTGACAAGTAGAGTTCCCCCAAGCAGGTTCGTCGCGTCGCCAAGTGCGGAGACCGTAACGTCGATCCGTGAGCCTTGATTGGCGAATGGTGGCAGATTTGCCGTAACCATGACGGCGGCGACATTTTGCGTATTCAGCCCGTTTTCGCGGGCGTTGACACCAAGCCGTTCAAGCATACCGATGAGGCTTTCGCGCGTGAACGGTGCATTCGCCAAGCCATCGCCGGTTCCATTCAGCCCGACTACGAGTCCGTACCCAACGAGCATATTGGTGCGTATGCCCTCAAACGAGACGATGTCTTTTATTCGGGACTGACCGAGTGCCGCTGTGTGTCCAAGCGTGACCGCCATTGCCAATACGAATGGAAGCAACGCATTGTGCCGGAATTCTTGCCAACACAATTTCTTTGATCGGGTCGTGCTCATCGGCATTGGGATTGTCTTTGGTTAGTTGGAATCATGCTTAGGTGCTGACAATGCGAATGACGTGCCATTTGCACGGTCAATCAACTTATTGAAAAGAAACATGAAACTGGCACGTTATATTGAAAGCCCCACTGTTTGTGGAAGGCGTCGGCAAGCCGTGCCGGTACGCTCGGCAAAGTTTTCCATATCCTCGAAAAACTGACTTTTCGAGACGCCCGTGAACTTTGTTCCGTTCTTCGTCGATAACCGCTAAGTTAGAGACATGAAAATTGATTCATCCGGCCGGATCCGGTCGTCGTCGCAAACGGCGATGGGCAACGCCGAAAAAGTCCATGGGGGGGGCGGGTTTGCCAGTCACCTAAATTCATCGGATGATTCCGCCGCACCTGTGTCATCTGCCGTACCGACTCAGACTGTTGATGCGGTGCTGGCGATTCAGACCGTCGGCGATGCGACCAGTAATCCGGCAAATGCCAAGGCACGCAGGTGGGGACTGGATACGCTAGATCAACTTGAACAAATTCGTACAGACCTGCTGATTGGCGCAATTCCGAAAGGACGCTTGATCAATCTCGCGCAAATGGTGTCCGAACGGCGGCAACATGCTGAAGATCCTGGGCTTAATGAGCTTCTTGACGATATTGAGTTGCGGGTTCGGGTTGAAATTGCGAAATACGAGCCGCGTAATCGACCTGCAAGCGAGTAATTTCACACATAGAATAACGATATTTCCGGGACTTGCCCGCTTCGACTGACGCGATTATATATGGCGCGCTTTCGGACCAACTATGATTTTGGAGTACGTATGTCGCCGTTACTTCCGCCCGACTACCGGCCTTCGGAAGACGAGGAATTCATGAATCCGATGCAGCGCGAGTATTTTCGGCAGAAGCTGATGGATTGGCGTTCTCAACTATTGCGTTCAACCGGTGAGACGCTGGTAAGTTTGCAAGAAGAGAACTTGGCCGAGCCTGATATGGCAGACCGGGCAACGCTAGAAACTGACCGGTCTCTTGAACTACGAACCCGTGACCGTCAACGTAAGTTGATCAGCAAGATCGACGCCGCTTTGCGCCGTATTGATGAGGGCACGTATGGGTTTTGCGAAGAAACGGACAACCCAATTTCGTTGCGTCGGTTAGAGGCGCGACCGATCGCGACGTTGAGTATCGAAGCACAAGAACAGCACGAACGCATGGAGCGCACGCATCGCGACGATTAAGGTGCGTGGTCCCTGACGCGGAAGGCGGGGATCATGATATTATCCGTTCCTTAAAACGGGAAAATGATGTCGATAATTTGCGTGCCGTAGCGCGGCTGTTGGAAATCCGAAATTTGTCCCCGACCGCCATAGGCGACGCGTAATTCGGCGATCTGCTGGTGGGTGACAATATTCTGGTTGTTAATATCTTGCGGCCGAATGACGCCCGCGATCTGGATTTCCCGGACCTCGTAATTCACACGCATTTCCTGCCTGCCGTGCAGCACAAGGTTTCCGTTTGGCAGAACCTGCGTCACGATGGCTGCGACCTGCAAGGTAATTTCTTCTTCACGGGCAATCGTGCCGGTACCGGTATTCGTCGTCGCACTGTTGATATCCAAGAGGCTGTTGGGATTGACAGCCTCGGGAAGGATAGAACCCAGCGCGTTTTGATACCCCAATAGGGCGATGGCATCCGCGTCTTCGTCCGTCGTTCGCGTCCGTGTCGTGGCGTTGTTTAAATCGGCTTCGTCGTCCACAGCAATGGTCACCGTTACGATGTCACCGACCTGGCTCGCACGAAGATCCTTGAAGAAGGCGCGCGACCCCTTGCGCCAAAGAGAGTTAGGGTTATGCCGTGCCAATACGGGAGCGGGCATCGGCATGCTGATCGGTTTGTAATCCGGTTTTGTCGTCGGGTTTTCGATCGTGGAAACCTTGGGCTCCGTGCCCAGGTCTGCCATGCGATTGAGTGCATTGCAGCCTGACAGCGTGATCCCAAGCACGACAATAAGGGGGAGGCTAGGTTTGTTCAAAATTTGTGCCATGTCTGACTGCGCCTAATTGAGTGCGAAAGAACCGCCGACTGAGACGGTAACTTGTTCTGGCCCTGTTACGACGGCTTCGATTGTTGCACCGCTGTCTACATTTTGTATGCGCACCACATCATCCTTTCCGCCGTTTTCGAGCGCTTTACCTTGCGCGGTTAGTTTCATGGTTGGGGTGCGCAGGCGGATGGTGACGCGCTTGCCGCGCCGAACTAGCGTGGGGGCCTGAATCTCGGTCGTCATCACCGCGCGGCCGGCTACGAGCGGTCGCCGCGGGCTCATGCCGACCATTTTGGAAACATTCAACACCGTCCGCGGGTCTAGTCGTTTCAACCGCATGGGTTTCCAGACAATGTCGCGCTTGCTGATGATATCGTCGGTATAGAGACGTTGCGCCAATGTGGGCACCTGAACAATTTTGTGCACGCTGCCGGTTACGGAGAATTGCGAAGTACCGTTGTCACTATTTCCCGTAGTGAGAACTGCGGAAAAACGGCCGCTTCTTGGTTCATAGGAAACCGACTGGGCTTCAATCGTCGGTGTAATGTCGGTTGGAAGGAAAAAGCGCAATGTCCGGTTGTCGAGGTCGATATCGACTTCGTCGTTGAGTTTGGCGTTTTCCCGCAAGCCGGTAAGAAGGGTTTCGATAATCTGTTCGGTGCCAATGATGTGGCTGCGTCTTTCGACAATAGTGCGGTCGAGTCGGCTGGAGGGCCGCCACAGGACTTTATAGGCTCGGGCTACTCTGTAGAGCCACGTTGCTTCCAGCACCAATTTTCGTCCCGGTGCTGGTGCATAGGCGATAACTTTGTCTGCGTGTGTGCCAGCGCCGTTAAAAACATCGCTGAGCCGAATCGAGTCGCCATCAATGAGAACGTTGGTGCGCAGACTTGCCGGGACCGCGGCAGGCGTTGGCATGCTGTACAACAAGAGGAGTACAGCGAGAATGGTGAAGATGGATTGTCGGGCGGTCATTTCACACGGTTTCCCTAACGAATATTGTTGAGAGTCGACATCATTTGATCCGAGGTCTCAATGACTTTTGAATTCATCT
>JAJFJB010000270.1 GCA_021774435.1 Alphaproteobacteria bacterium | reverse complement strand
GAGGTCGACGGAGACAATCGAAATGCCAACGCCCGCCGGAAATGAGTAGATCGCCATGAGACCGAGCACGCGCACGAACGCCTTACGCGATTCATCGGCATCATGAGAAACCTTGGAATAGGTGGGAATGAGCGCACGACCCGCAGGCATGACGACTTCCCGTGTCGGCATCGCCGAAATTTCGGAGGCTATGTAGTAGTTCCCAACTGTTGCCGATCCGGCCATGCCGCCGATCACGAACTCGTCTATGCGGCGCCCAATAAATCGTGACCCATGATCGATCATCAACCATTGTGAGACAGACCAAAGCACGCGAACCTTGGCCAAACAAAACCATGGCCGATACGTCGACATCGTAAAGCTGTAAAAAACCGTAATCGAAGCCGATGCAAGCATCCCAATTGCCAGCGCATGGTAGTCGCGTAACAGAAAAACAATTGTCACAACGATTACGATGTCCGTCAATCGCCGGTAAATCCAATACCGGAACTCTTTCGCAAATTCTAAGTTCTTCCGGAAATCGACGACGCCAATATTTTCGAAGCCGTTTATCAGACAGCGGAATGAAATAATCTGTATGACGGTTTCAACCCTTGGGTCGCCGTAATAGGTCGCCATAACGGGCGCGAGTCCGATCAGTATGACAGTAAGTACGGCGCCCGTAACAACCTTGATCGTCCACGCGCTGTTATAGTCTTCCCGTGTGGTATTCTTGTTGCGGATCAGCGCAATCGCGACATTTGTTTCCGAAATCTCCGTCAAAAACCCAACAAGGATCATCGCCATCGCAATGACCCCATAATCGTCCGGCGACAAAAGGCGCGCGACGATGATTGTGTTCACGACGCCAATCAGCTTTAGCGACCAGCGCATGGAAACCATCCAAGCGGCACCCTGGACCATTTGCTTGCCAATCGCCTTTACATCGTCTGGCTTTGTATCGTCGTCCACGTCATGCACAGGAAGTTAGGCGGCCACAGGCCGAACCGGGAATAGTTCCGCACTATATCCCGCAGACGAACGGAGCTAAAGCGGCGTCAGCGCGTTACTCAGCCGCGCTCGAGATAGGCAAATCACGGCCGAAATATTCGTGACGATGGAACATTCTGACATCCGGACGCGCCGTGCGCCGGCGGTTCGCTGTCGCCGCTTCATCCACCGCATTCCCATCGACCGTCAGCACCACACCATAATCCTCTTCCGCACTCGCCGGGGAAACAAAACCGTCAAGGACGTCGTCCAGAACACAATCGGCGGCACGGTCAAACGGCATTCCCCATCCTCCGCCGCCCGATGTAACGATGCGGATCAAGTCGCCCTTGTAGACCTTGTTTCCATCGCCCATCGTCCGCAATTCGCGCTCATTGTCAGTGCCGGGATTGACGATGACGCGGCCGGTGCCACCGGCCATGCCGCCATTGACGCCATAGGCTGGGAATTTGCAATTATCGAGACGGACACCGAGCGTTGCCTCGTCGGCCAGAACGCGAACGTCGCGGATAATACCGCAGCCGCCGCGGAAACGCCCCGGTCCGCCGGAATCCTTGTGGACCCGAAAGGCTTCGATCCGCGCGCCGAACTCCATTTCCGCAAATTCGACGGGGTAGTTCTTTTGCGCCACGTAATAGACCGCGTCGATCCCATCGGCAAAGGTGCGCGCACCGAACCCCACCGAGAGCCCTTCGATACACAGGTTCTGCGCGCCCGTTTCCGCGTTCTGGCTACGCAAGTAATAAAGAACATAGACACAGGACGCGGCCGAGGCGTCACCGCCGGTCGCTTCCGCAAGCGCGCCGAAGATCGCCGTATTGACGCGGATCATCGTATGCGACCGCAAACCAAGCGGTGCGGGGAAGCGGGGCTGCACGATACTGCCTTCGCGCGTGACAATGTTCTCGATCGCGCCGGCGAATCCGGCATTCATTCGGATGTTCGGGTCGTTCATCGTCAGATACAGCCCGGTCATGAATTTCGGCACCGTCGCATCCATGATGAAATTGATCGGGCCTTCGGTCTGATCGTCGCTGGCGGAGAAGTCGAGCGACACCCTACCGTTCTCCTTAGACAGCGAAACATGCACTGAGTGGCTCTCATCCGTTACCGCATCTGAATCGATATAATCGCGGAACTCGAACCGGCCATCGGGAATGCGACGGTCGATTTCCGTCCGCATCGCCGTCTCCGACTGATCCAGCATGAAGTCGAACGCGCCTTTGACGGCGGATACGCCGAACCGATCAACGGTTTCCTCAAGACGCCGCTTGCCCAGCTGGCAGGCGGCCATGATAGCCTTCAGGTCCCCCTTCATCATGTCCGGAAACCGCGAATTGCGCGTGAAAATCCGAAAGACTTCGTCGTTCAGGACACCGCCGGACATGACCTTCACCGGCGGGATCAAGATTCCTTCCTGGAAAGCGCTGGTCGCGTCGGGACTGATACTGCCGGCGACCATGCCGCCGATATCCCACAAATGGCCCCACGCCTCCGCGAAGGCGAACAGTTCGCCGTCGTGAAAGACCGGCATGACGAAAACCATATCGGGAAAGTGCGAAACGCCGCCATGCGACGCGTAGGCATCGTTGTACCAATAGAGATCCCCGTCCGACATCGTATCCAACGGGTAGTTCTCCACAATGCCCTGGATCAAATTACCCGATAAGGTCAGACTTGTGCTGACGACCAACCGCCCTTCCCGGTCGAGGAACGCGGTAAAGTAGTCCTTTTTCTCACGGATGAAGGGCGACATTGCGGTGCGATCGATCAGCGCCTCCATCTCCGCGCGGGACGCCTGCAAGGCGCCGTTGATCAACTCCAAGGTCACCGTATCACCGGACCGGTTCTGGATCATGACGACGTCTCCGTGATGATAAGATTGCCAAGCCGATCAACCACCGCCTGCTGTCCCGGAAATAAAACCGTCGTGGCATCAAGCTGATCGACGATCGCCGGCCCCATGATTTTGTGGTTCGTCAGCAAGGCTTCCCGGCGATAGGTCGGCGTCGAAACGAAGGCATCGCTTTCAAAGTTAACAGACCGCTCTCCCGCCGGCACCGGCGTCGTTCCAATGGCGGCGGTTTCAAGCTCCGGCAGCGTTACCTTGTCCATGGCACCCGTAGCCGCGACGTTCAAATTGACGATCTCCACCGCCGCATCCCGGTCCGCGAAGGTATAAAGGCGCTCATGCTTGGCATGAAAATCAGCGATCAAGCGCGCCACGCTCTCCCCATCAACGGTGTCGCCCGGCCAATCGACCGTAATCTCGACACCCTGCCCGGCATACCGAAGATCTGCGGATCGCGCGTAGAAACGCTTTTCCAACGGAACGCCTTCATCAGCGAGACAAGTCGCCGCCTCTTCAAAAATTTCCGCGTAGCCGGCGCGGATGACATCAAGATCGTAGTGCGGTGGCCGCTGTAACCGCGTGCGCACGAAATCATACTGCAGATCGGTCGCGAGCAATCCCAACGCACAAAGTATGCCTGGATGCCTCGGCACGAGCGTGCGCGGCGCCCCGAGTAATCGCGCGAGCTCACCTGCCTGGACCGGTCCTGCGCCCCCGAAGGCGCATAATGTAAAGTCTCGAGGGTCGTATCCCTTCTCCACCGACACCACCTTCAGGGCGCCAATCATGTTGTTGTTGACGATCGCAAGAATACCCTGCGCCGCTGCTGTTACGCCGATGCCGAGCGGCGCCGCTATCTCCGTCGCGATGGCGTGCTCCGCAAGTTCCCGGTCAAGCGCGGTCTCGCCGTCCAGCAAGTGCGGTGGAATTCGACCAAGGACGAGATTGGCATCCGTCACCGTCGGCGCCGTGCCGCCCTTGCCATAGCAGGCGGGACCGGGATCGGCGCCCGCACTGCGCGGCCCGACAATAAGGCCACCCTGTTCGGTCACCGCGGCAATGCTGCCACCACCAGCGCCGATCGTATGAATGTCGACGATGGGGATCGACAACGGAAACGGTCCAATCTCACCGTCCTTCGTGACGCTTGGGACTCCATCCTGGATCAGCGTAATGTCCGCGCTGGTCCCGCCGATATCGATGGTGATCAAATCGGGATATCCTGCTGCCTTGGCCACATAGGCAGCGCCCTGCGCCCCAGCGGCGGGCCCCGACAGCGCCATGTGCACCGATTGTTGGGTTGCTTGGCGTGGCGAAAAAACCCCGCCATTCGACTTCATGATATAGAACGGTGAGTCGATACCCCGTTCCTTTTGACCGGCTTCCAGACGGCCGATATAGCGCCCGACCACCGGTTGTACGCCGGCATTCAGCGCCGTTGCCATGCCGCGCTCATATTCCCGAAACACCGGCAGCACATCGCTCGACAAGGAAATCTCGACGTTAGGCAATTCTTCTCGCAGAATTTCCCCGGCCCGACGCTCGTGCGCCGGATTGGCGTAGGCATGCAAAAAGACGACGGCGACGGACTCGATACCCAACGCGCCCAGTTCCCGCGCCGCTTCGCGGCATGCGTCTTCGTCCAGCGGTTTATCAATCGAACCGTCGAGCAGGATCCGCTCCGGCGCTTCGCGGATGAATCGCGGCCGTACCGGTCGTGTCGGTTTCACCCAGGCGTAGAGATTTTCCTTTCGGGGCACTTCCGCGCGGCCAATTTCCAGGACGTACTTGAAGCCGTCCGTGACCAACATGCCGGTCTTCGCCGACTTCCCCTCCAGGATGGCATTGGTCGCAATCGTCGATCCATGCGACAGCGTTGAAACGGCCGAGGGCAGAACGCCGGAACGATCCAGAATCTTATCGACGCCATCGAAGAACCCGTTTGCCGGATCGCTTGGTGTGGTCGCGGTTTTCGCCGTATAGAGGGATTCTCCATCGGCGAGGATTACATCAGTAAAGGTGCCGCCGACATCAAGCGCAAGGGCATAGCGGCCGGTCATGGCGATCCGGTGACGGCCAAGGTCTGGCCTGTGACCCACCCGGCATAGTCGGAAGCAAAGAACAGAACGGCATGCGCGATATCTTCCGGCTGACCGGGGCGACGCATGGCGATGCGGTCCATCACCGCTTTCTGCTTGGCTTCATCGTAGGACTGCCATTGCCGCTCGTAATCGGGGCTCGTCCGCATAAAGCCGGGTGCAACGGAATTAACCGTGATGCCGAATGGTCCCAATTCATGCGCCAGCTGACGGACCAACCCAATCTGCCCAGCCTTCGACATGGCATAGCTTTGAATGCCCGTCAGGCTGACACCAAGACCGGCACGGCTCGAAATGATAACGACGCGCCCCGTTCCCGCTTTTTTCATAGCCGGTGTCGCCGCGCGCACGACATTGAATGCGCCTGTTACGTTGGCCTGAAAAATGGCTTGCCAGTCGGCATCGCTCACATCCTCAATCGGCTGCGCGGACAAGCCGCGAACGCCACCGGCGGCATGCACGACGGCATCGATAGCCCCGGTCTTTGCGATGATGTCCTGCAAGGCAGCATTCACGGCCTCACTGTCGGTGACATCCAGAGGCAGTTTCGTAATACCGCCGCCGCCCGCAAAGGACTCGTCTTCAAATAGACCGTCGAGTTCGTCGGAAAGAATGTCCGCGGCAAATACCTTCGCCCCTCTTTCCGCAAAAGCTTGCGCGATCGTCCGGCCGATACCACGAACGGCACCGGTCACCAGAACGGTCTTATCCTTGAAACCGATATCCATCGAATCTCCTAATAGGTTTGCGCTGCGGCCTCTCCATTCGCGTCGGCGAGCTGCGGGTATTCGGCAACGATATCCCGCATGATGGCATCCACTTCAGAACCATCGCCTGTCAGGTCGGTACAATTTTTCTTCGAAACCGCTTCGAAGACGCGCCCTTTGATAAAAAAGCGCCAATGCGTCGGCAGCGCCGCCAACCCCTTTGTCAGCACGTCGTAATTAGCTTTGGTCCAGATCGCTTCGAACCCGTCGCGCTCGGCACCGAAATCGAAAAAACCATCAGATGCCTCGCGCTTCATTTCGGCACGACGCGCTTCGGTGGCAGGTGCATCGATGCCGCCATTCGCAAGCACGACACCGTAATCCTGCTCCGCCCGGTCCGGCGATACGAAGCCGCGCTTTACATCGAGCACGACATCTTCGGCTGGGCGCTCCCATGGGTTGCCCCACCCCCCAGCACCACCACAGGCCACTTTGATAACGTCGCCGGGTGCCACGGTCAAAATATCTGTGTTCCCCAAATTGACCTCGTGATTGCTTCCCGGGTTGAGCAGAAAACTGGAGGGGCCACCGGCGCGGCCGCCCCGTGTTCCCCATGCCCGGAAGCGGTTGCGGTCCCGGTTGCGCGCGGTAATTTTCGTATTTGGCGCGTAGACCCGAAATTCGAGCTCAGTCGCCAGGCCGCCGCGATAGCGTCCCGCACCAGCAGAATCCTTGGTCAAGCCATAGCGGAGAATTCGGATTGGCACTTCCGCTTCGTTGATTTCGACCGGCGTGTTCTTGAGGAAAGAGGAATTGGCACCGGAGCCGTCTGTACCGTCTTCGCGCGGGTTGCCACCGGCCCCGCCGGAAATCGGGTCAATCGACGCAACAACGCGCCGGCCTGTGCGATGATCAACCGAATTGACATTCATGATCGGCCCACCGCTCGCGGAGCACGCGGCCAGACGATCCGGTGCAACCTGCGCAAACGCGCCGAAAATTACATCCATCACCCGCGCTTCGGTCAGCGAACGCATACCCACCGCCGCCGGGAACTCGGGATTGACGATGGTCCCTTTCGGCAAGATGCAGTGACAGACCCGGGTCATACCCGAGTTCAACAGGATCGAGGGATCCAGCGAATACAGCACGTAGTCCAACCCGACCATCATGAGAATGTGTCTCGGGTCGCCCCCCGTGGGCATATTAATGGAGGATTCGAGTTGCGGGTCGCTGCCCGTGAAATCGAACTCGATCCCGTCCCCTTCAATTGTCAGCTTCAGGGCGATACGGCAGGGATGACCGCCCGCAGAATCTTCATCCAAATAATCGGAAAACTCATAAACCCCGTCGGGCAGTTCCCGCACCAGATCACGTGTTTGAGCCTCGGCATAATCCATAAGATCAAACATACCCTGTCGGAAAGTCTCGATACCGAACCGCGCGATCATTTCCTTGACCTTGCGCTCGCCGGTATTCATTGCCGCAACTTGCGCTTTCAAATCACCCCAGTTCTGATCCGGCACCCGGACATTCGTTCGGATGACATCCAGAATTGGCTGATTAAGGACACCGGCACTGTAAAGCTTCGTCGGCGGGATACGGATGCCTTCCTGATGCACCTCGGTCAGGGTCCGCGATAGGCTAGCAGGCACCGCACCACCGACATCCGTGTTGTGCACATGACCAACCGCGAAACAGACGATCTCCCCTTCATGGAAAATTGGTTTCCACAGATGCATGTCGGGCGGATGGGTACAGACATATCCACTGTAGGGATCGTTTGTCATGCAGACATCACCATCCTCGTAATCATCAAAGAACTTGATGACGTTGCCGTAATTCAGACCAACGAACCAGGTCGCACCAAGGTCCGTCGGCGTCGCAAAGGTTTGTCCATCCGGCGTGGTCAAACCGGTCGTAAAATCTTCCGTCTCTTTGACGAACGTGGAGTGCGCGGTACGATACAGCGTAAACGCCATGCTCTCCGCCGCCGCGGCACAATGGTTGGCGAGAATTCCGAGCGTTACCCTGTCGATTGCCATCTTTGCTATCCACTTATGAGTAGGTTGCCATAGGGATCGATTTCAGCGTTGTAGCCGCCGAGGATGCAGGTAGTGCAGTCATCTTGCTGAACCACCGCGGGTCCCTCAATGGACTGACCGGCCAATAGCGACGCCCGGTCATAGAGGCCGGCCTTATGGGCCGCACCATCATAGAACACATCGATTTCACCGATTGGCGCCGGCTTCACGGAACTTGTTTCCAATTGATTGAGTTCAGGTTCCGGCGCGGCGCCCACAATGACCAGCCGCAAATTGATAATTTGCACCGGTGCCTCCTCGTCCGCGTGATCGTAGACGCGGGCATGTTCGGCATGGAAGGCGGCGGCGATTTCGGCGAGGTTGCCGTCCTCGATCCAGCTTTCCTGCAAGATCGTCTCGATCTCGAAAGACTGACCCCGATATCGAATATCGGCGGTGTACAGCAGGGTCGCTTCGCCTTCGAAAGACTGATCGTCGCGCAACCAAGTGGTCGCGGCTTTCCGCAATTTTCCATAACCAACCCGCAGAACATCCGTCGCGGTATCGAGATCGCAATAGACCGTCTTGATGAAGTCATTCTTGATATCGGCGATCAGCCCGCCGAAGGCACTCAGGACACCTGGTGTCATCGGGACGACCACGCGCTGCATGCCGAGTTCGCGCGCGACGAAACACGACAGCATCGGGCCCGCGCCACCAAAGGCCTGCAACGTAAACTCTCGCGGATCGATGCCGTAGCGCGATAGCAATTTGCTTATTTCGAGATACATACCGGACACGGCAACCTGGATAATGGCTTCAGCCGTTTCCTGAACGCCAAGACCAAGCTGTTCCGCAATTTCACCAACGGCCCGGCGCGCCAATTCGGTGTCGACATTGACCGCGTTGTATCCCAGCTCCGCTTGTCCAAGGAAACCACAAACACAGAAGGCATCCGTGATCGCGGCCCTAGTCCCCCCTTTGCCGTAACAGGCAGGGCCAGGATGCGAACCCGCGCTTTCCGGACCTACCTTCAAAACGCCCTGCCCATCGACCCAGGCGATCGATCCGCCACCTTCGCCAATCGACGTCACGGAAACGGTTGGAATATGAATGGGGAATTCCCCAATCATCTCGCCGACGCCGTACTGTGGCGCTCCATCACGGATGAAAGCGACGTCGGCGCTGGTGCCGCCGACATCGATACTCATCGTGTTTGCGGACTGCGTCATCCGGGCGACATAGCTCGCGCCGATCACGCCGGCGGCTGTGCCGGACAGCAGCATCTGCGCGCATTGCGTCTTCCCCAACGCCGCACTCATCACCCCACCGTTGGATTTCGTAATCATCGGCTGGGCAGGAACGCCCGCACCGGCGAGAGAGTCTTCCAATGCGGTCAAGTAGTCGGCGACCCGTGGCTGGACATAACCCGCGACGACCGCGGTAACCGTCCGCTCATATTCGCGGATCACCGGCCAAACGTCGCAAGCGCATATGACGGCAAGGTCCGGTGCTTCCGCCTGCACGATATCGCGGACATGGTGCTCATGGTCGGCGTTTCGGTAGGCGTGAAGAAGCGCCACGACGATGGCTTCGCCGCCGACGGCCCGGACGCCGGCGATTGCCACGCGCACGCTCGCTTCGTCAACCGGCTCGTCTTCCGAGCCATCGGCGAGAATACGACCGCCGATTTGAAAGACCTTTTCCTTGGTCACGAGCGGCACCGGCCGCCGTGAAAACAAATCGTAGGGATCCGGCATTTTAAGCCGGGCGACCTCAAGCACATCCTCGAAGTTCTTCGTCGTGAACAAACAGAGATTGACGCCTTTGCGCTGAATAACCGTATTCACCCCGACCGTCGTCCCATGGGTGAAGTAGGAAACATCCTCCGGCGCGATTCCGTACCGTTCGTTCAAAGCCGAGAGGCCATGCACAACTTCCTGTCCCGGCCGATCCGGCGTCGAGAGAACTTTCAAAGTATGCACGGCCCTGCTTACTTCGTCGAACGCGCAGAAATCCGTAAACGTGCCGCCGATATCGACACCAATGCGATAACTCATGCCATTTTGCCGACGCGCGGCTCCCTTTTCTTTGCGTTAAATTCCGACCCGATTGGCGGCTCGCCACCAAGTTGCCGTGTAATCCGAGCGGCACCGTCCACAACGGCAGCCACAATCTGATCACGCATTTGCAGGAAACGGAAGGTTACGGTCGCCATGTTGATGGCGGCAACTATTTTTCCACCCGGCCCGAACACAGGTGCCGCCGCCCCGCTCGCGCCAACGATGCGCTCTTCGATATGAACCGAATAACCCTGCCGCCGAATTTCCACGAGGCGATCCCACAGGGCAGACGGTGTCGTAATTGTCTTATCGGCACGCTGTTCCATGTTGGCGTAATCGATATACCGGTCGACGAGATCGGGCGGCGAATAGGCGAGATTGACTTGCCCCAACCCCGTGCAATAGGCCGGAAGATCTTCCGTGTCGTTCAGCTCATAGCGGACAACCTGCGGACTGGTGAAGGACCGCACAACCCGCACGTCGCTCACCTGATTCAATACACCCAACATGATTGTTTCGCGTAGCTCATCGACAAGCTCGCGCATGATCGGAGCTGCGGCTCGAACAAGCAGAGAAGACGTACCCCCTACCCAACCGGAATCAGTGTCGCGAAATGTCGGGTCGAGCCTGAAGCCTCGAATGCCTTCCCGTTTCAAATACCCGCGGGCCTCAAGCGTTCGCAACAGCATCGACGCGCTGCTCTTGGGAATAGTCAGATTTTCGACGATTTCACCTAGAGTCAACGCTTCATCCCGCAGAGAGAATAGCTCCAGGATATCGAGGACTCGTTCGGCCGATTTAACGTTTTTGTTCATATATGTGAACGAAGTTCAAATAACTGAACAGATGTTTGACAGTCGCCCATCTTACTGTCAACATTTAACTAATTGGACGGGAGGGGTTTCGTTCAACCGAAACACCGCGCGTATTAATTGTTTCAAGTATTGCGTGCGTGTCTTCCGTCTTTGAAGTGCCGTGCAGGCAAAAATGTATTGACCAACAAGCGCTAAACGCCAATGGCCGTTGGAAAATCGCATTTCCTATGCCTGCGACCATGAAGCGAGCCCGCCGCAAAACGCGGGCGCACAGGGGTAGCTGAGGAGAGACCTACGATGACCACAACGAAATTCCGCAAACCGGCCTATCGGCGTCTGGCGAAACACGCTGTCGCCGCGTTGGGCATCCTCGCCGCGTCGGCGATCGCCACTGCGCCGGCATCGGCGAAAAACAAGTTCGTCTTCGCGAATTCGAGCGCTTACGACACCATGGATCCGCATGCCGTCTTCGATGTCGGCCGCGTCGCCTATCGACTGAATCTTTACGATGGCTTGATGCGTTGGCTCGACAACCCGCCAAAGCTCAACCTTTGGCTCGCGGAAAGTTATAAAATTTCCGACGACGGCAAGAAATACACCTTCAAACTCCGCAAGGGCATCAAGTTCCACGATGGCTCGGAGATGAAAGCGAAAGATGTCGTCTACAGCATGGATCGAATTTTAGCGCTCAAGAAAGGCGCTGCTTCGCTCTTCGTAAAATCCATCGCGCCCGGCTCAACGAAGGCTGTAGACAGCCATACAGTAGAGTTCAACCTGAACTCGCCGTCGGCTATCTTCCTGGCCACGATTCCGGAAGTCCACGTTCTGAATTCTGACCTGGTCAAGAAAAACGCAAAGGACGGCGATTGGGGCTCTGCCTGGCTGTCCAAGAATGACGCCGGTTCCGGTTCCTTCAAACTGAAGCGCTACGATCCCGCGATTGGCTTCAGCGGCGAGCGGTTCGCCGATCACTTCATGGCCTGGGGCGACAAATATCTCGACGAGATCGAATTCCGCACCGTCGTTGAAATCAACAGCCGCGTTCTGGGTCTCATGAAGGGCGATTTTCACGGCACGGACGGCTATCTGCCACAGGATCAGGTGATCCGCCTGCGCAAATCCGACAAAGTCTCGGTGATGGACGCCGAGTCGATGCGGATTTTCTACTTCATTATCCACAACGGCCGCGCACCGATGAACGACATCAATTTCCGCAAGGCGTTGAACTACGCCTTCGATTATGACGGTTTCATCAACAATATTCTGAGCGGCTCCGTCGCGCGTAACCCCTCGCCCTTGCCGAACAATATCTGGGGTTCGCCGAAAGACGCGAAGGGCTACACCTTCGATCTCGCCAAGGCGAAGGAATATCTCGACAAGGTCAAAAAACCGATCCGCGAAATCACGATCGGCGCCCTCGCCGGTTATGGCCAAACCGAACAGGCGGCTGTGTTGCTGCAAAACGCGCTCGGCAAACTCGGCGTGAAAAGCAAGATCGTCGCGGAGCCGTGGCCTGTTGCTTCGGGTAAAATGCGCAACGAACAACAAATGTACGACCTGTTGCCGCTGTGGAAAAGCACCTACTACGCAGATCCGAACAATTGGGTTGGCGAAATGTATCACGGTGCCAATATCGGCGCGCGTAACAACAGCTGGTACAAGAACCCGAAAGTCGACAAGCTGCTCAGTGAGGCGCAAACCTCAACCGATCAGAAGGTTCGCGAAAACAATTACGCGGAAGCCTCCAAGCAGGTGCTGGAGGATGCCGGTGGCATCTTCGTCTACAACACCAAATGGTTCGGGCCTTACAGCAAAAAGGTCGGTGGCGTTCGCTTTTCACCGATCGGCAATGCGCAGGAGATGCGCTGGGTCTATTTCAAATAGATCAACGTAAGTTGGGGAGACGGCGGGCTGGAATATATCGGCCCGCCGGCCTTCCATTTCACGTTAAATTTCTTGGCAAAAAAGCAGGCAATTGGAAAATTTCGGTGTGCCGATTAATCGAACATCGAATCGATATCATCCTGTGAAATGCCTTCACCGGAGCGTTTCGGCCCCTCTAATTCGATGGCATCGCTTTCCTCGGGCTCAACAAGCCCCTCAAAGGCGGCGGCATCGCCGCCAAGGCACTTGATCATGGCATCGACCCGCCCTTCGACATGTTTCAAGGTATCAACTACTTTAGTAACCCGCTGGCCCGTCAGATCCTGAAAATTACACGCTTCGAATATCTTGATAACTTCATCGCCCAAACTCTCAAGAGTAACGATTTCATCTTCATTCGCCGCATTTTTTTGCAGGCGTTGTATATCGCTATCCATGACCTCCGCCGAAGCGAGGATGCTGTTCGTCGCCTCTTCGGTCGCATCGACGATCGCGTCGAGCTGATGGCTCATCGTCACAATACGGTCTCCATGAACCGCAGAATAACGCAAACCGGCAATTTCGCGTTTTGTCTCGTCCAACGCCTTGGAAAGCGACTTCAACTCGGTTTCGACCAAAAGCTTTTCCTGAATAATCCGCTCGGCACCCGACCCAAGACCATCACCCTTGCCACCGCCATTGGTGATGATATCTTCCCGCAACTCATTAATGGCCTCCAGTATCTCACTGCTTGCAGCCGACTCCGGACGACCATTGATCGGTCCCTTATTGCCGTCGCGCTGAGCCAGAAACTGCTCTTGTTGAACTTCGATACGAAACTTTTTCCGGGTCGTGGCCGACATGCAAATACTCCTGGAAACACGCAAAAGAACCGCGACCGCGGGACTTCCAAGCATAGGCAGCCTCCAAGCGACAGCTACATTGCGTCGCCTGTCAGATACATCGCTGACAATCCGCTGTATTCGTTAACTTTCCCTCAATTTCGCTTGGCCCAACGCACCAATTTTCGAGAAAAGCAGCGATTACATAGTTATAGGCGACACCGCCCGCGTCTTACTCAACGTTTCGTAGCAAACTTAGATTCTCACTTACAGGGCCTTAGACGCCAGCATTGCTTTCATGGCCACGAACTCCGAGCATCTGCATGGCTTCAATTTCGACCGGTTAACGCGCCATGAAACTGCTGGTTCTCATACTGAACAGGTTTTTCTGGTTCTTCCCGACATTGCTGGGTCTTGTAGTAATTACGTTCACGATCAGCCACATCATTCCGGCCGACCCCGTGGCGTTTGTCGCCGGCGACAATGCCACGACGGAACAGGTCGAGGCTTTGCGCAAGCAGCTCGGCCTCGACCAGCCGATGCATATTCAGCTCTATCGGTACATCGTTAACGTCTTCAACGGAGATCTGGGAAAGAGCCTCTATACGTTACGCCCGATTTCGGAGGATCTGTCGTCGCGGCTGCCGGCAACACTCGAGCTGACGATTGCGTCTGTTCTTGTGTCAGCGCTTCTCGGCATACCACTGGGCGTTCTCTCCGCCCTCAAGAGAAACTCCGTGTTCGATCACGCTCTGCGCATCTTCACGGTATCCGGCCTCGCGATCGCCAGCTTTTGGCTTGCCATACTTCTGCAATTGCTGTTTGCGATGGAACTGGGGTGGACTCCCCTGCAAGGCCGTATCGATGGCTGGGGACCGGATGTCGTCACCGGTTTTTTCCTGATCGACTCGCTTATCGCAGGAGACTTCGAGATATTTTTCAGTGCCGCGGAGCACATGATTCTCCCGGTTATCACCCTTGCCTTCCCCGCGATGGCGACAATCGTTCGTTTTACGCGCGCCGGCGTACTCGACGCGATTAACAGTAATTACGTTCTATACGAAGAAGCGATGGGGTTCCCACGCCGGACCATCATTTGGAAATACGTACTGCGCAATGCGTTGATTGGCACTGTCACACAAATCGGTCTTATATTCGGCATCCTGCTCGCCGGTGCCGTCGTCGTGGAGGCCGTATTCGACTGGCCCGGGCTCGGCCTTTATGCCGTCCAATCGATCCTACAATCGGACTACAATGCCATCATGGGCTTTACCTTGCTCGCCGGCGCGATGTTTATTGCCGTCAACCTGTTGGTCGACATTTCGCACGGCTTCATCGACCCGCGCGAGAACCGGTAGCCCATGGAAACCCTCTGCTTCCTGATCCGCAAATTGATCGAAGACCGTATTGCACTCATCGGTCTTATCATCATCATATTGCTTTTCGCGACCGCCGGCCTCGCCCCTTATCTTTCGACGCACCCCGCGGACGTTGCCGAATTTCATCCGGAACTGCGGCTGATGGGCCCGAATGACAGCAATTGGTTCGGCACCGACAGGATGGGGAGCGACATATACAGCCGTATCCTCTACGGCGCCCGGATTACGATATCGATTGCCGTCATTGCCATCGGTGTTTCAGTGCTGGTCGGTGTGCCTATCGGTCTGATCGCCGGCTATTACCATGGCTGGTTTTCCGACATGCTGATGCGGGTTTCCGATGTCTTTCTCGCGGTTCCGCAAATTGTTCTGGCAATTGCCATCGCACAGACGCTCGGCCCG
>JAJFJB010000269.1 GCA_021774435.1 Alphaproteobacteria bacterium | reverse complement strand
CTGGTCGCCCGGCATTCCTGGTCATAGATAGGCGTCGCATAAATCTACCGTGTTTGAACTCTGAATTCCTATCCTATCAAAGAACGATTGAAGTATTGAACATGCGGAAATGGAGCCAGGAGTTCAATGGTGAATAAAATTTCCTTGATCGCCAGAGGTCGTCGCACATTTGCCCGCTGACGGCGCCGCGAAGCTTGGCCAAATCGCACTGTTGTGTATGGACGAAATTGTCTCTGTTTCGTAATAATCCCGCCACCCATTCTCTTACCCCCGAATACGCTCCGCGAATAAGGAATTACCAACGTTATGTTTGTCCTACCCGATAACGCACGCCCCTTAAATTCAGCCGTAGCGAAGCCGCTCCGATGAAGGCAATTATGCTGGCCGCGGGTTTTGGTGAAAGATTGGAACGAGACGCGGATGCGCCACCTAAAATTTTACTGCGCTTCGGCGGCAAATCTCTACTGCAGCGACATGCCGAAATTCTGCGTTATTTAGGATTTGAAGAACTCGTACTCGGCATCGGCAATCAGGCAGAGCTCGTCCAACAAGAGATCTCCAAGTTGAATATCGGGAATTTTGTCCGCGCCGTATATTGCCCCGATTTCGCAAAAGGCGCCCCCTATACCTTGTGGGGTCTGCGCGCGGAATTTAATGGACCGGCGGTATTTATGGATGGGGATGTTCTTTACGACCATCGGCTCATGGCCCGTCTGTGCGAAAGTGAGCACGAGACATGCTTTGCTATGGATCGCAACGTCCGGCCAGGCGATGACCCAGTAAAAATTTGTTTCCGCAATGACGAAATTGTCGATTTCCATAAAATTCCCAGCGCACCACATGACGAATTTGCCGAATGGATTGGGTTCTTGCGCCTTTCGGCCCAAATGGCCGGCCGGGTCGAAGGCGCCTTACGCCCATACATTGAGAAGGGCCGGACCGATTTTATCTATGAACAGGCATTCGGAGATTTACTGCGTGCGTCGCCAGCCGGTACTTTCGGTGTCGAGGATATCACTGGTTTGCCCTGGACCGAGATCGATTTTCCGCACGACCTGGACTATGCCGAAAACAATATATTCCCGCGCCTAGAGCCCATGCCCGAATCCGACGCCACATGAATATCACCCCGCCTTGGGACCAGCGGCTCGCTCGTCCTTTTGCGCGATTGTTATCTCATACTGCGGTCACGCCCAATCAGGTCACGACGTTAAGCTTGGTCTTAGGCATCATGGGCGGGCTATTCCTTGCACTGGGAGATGAGGCAGCCTATTGGGGGGCGCTTTTTTATATGCTTGCGCAGTTCATCGACCATATGGATGGCGAACTTGCCCGCATGACAAATCAGACAAGTATCTTTGGTCATCACTACGACCACGTTGCTGGCGGAATTTTCGAGTTTTGTTTGTTTTGTGGCATCGGCATTGGCTTGAGTCCTGATGCGCTGAGTGGATGGGCCATGACTTTGGGATTCACAACCGCTGCTTCCGTTGGGATCACTGTTGCGGTGCGCTTGGAAATTTCGCGGCGGTTCGGCAACGATGCCATAGATCAGCCAAACTGGCTTGGATTTGAGATAGAAGACATCATGTACCTCGTCGGGCCTATTGCATGGATGGACTGGTTGGCACCGTTCCTGCTTCTCGCCAGCATCGGGTTGCCAATTTACATGTTGATCACCTTGTGGGATTTTTACGCGCGTAACCGCATGCAAAAACAAGGCTTGGACGAAGAAGCGTGACAGCACTGGTTACAGGCGCTACCGGCTTTGTTGGCTCCGCAGTCGTCCGTCGCCTTTTGAAGCGCGGCGAACCGGTCCGTGTCCTGGTAAGGCCCGAAAGCGACCGTGCAAACATCAGCAATTTGCCGCTCGAAATTGCCATCGGGGATTTGCGTGAACCGACAACCCTAGCCGCCGCAGTCGAGGGGTGCGAAGCGGTCTATCATGTCGCCGCTGATTATCGACTTTGGGCGCCCAATCCTGACGACCTTTACGATTCGAACGTCACCGGCACACAGAACCTGGTAGGTGCCGCAGTTGCCGCAGATGTGAAGCGCATCGTCTATACAAGCAGCGTCGCAGTCCTGGGCCGAACAACAGACGGCAGCCCCGCCGACGAGGAAACGCCCGTAACCCTTGACGATATGATCGGCCATTATAAGCGCTCCAAATTTCTTGCCGAGAAAGCCGTGCACGACCTCATAGCCAATGTGGACGCGCCCATCGTGATCGTTAATCCGTCGACACCAATCGGACCACGCGACGTCAAACCAACGCCCACCGGTCGCATGATTGTTGAGGCCGCCACAGGACGAATGCCCGCCTATGTCGATACGGGCCTGAACCTAGTCCATGTCGATGATGTCGCCGAGGGGCATCTCCTTGCCCATGATAAGGGAGAAGTTGGTGAGCGCTATGTGCTCGGCGGCGAAGATATGACACTGGAGGAGATCCTTAAGGCAATCGCGGAGATCGTTGGCCGCCCGCCACCACGCGTTCAGTTGCCACATAATCTAATTTTGCCCATCGCCGTCATTGCGGAAGCATGGGCAAAATTATTCAAGACAGGTGAACCTTTCGTCACCGTCGACGGAATCCGAATGGCCAAGAAAAAAATGTTTTTCAACTCGGCCAAGGCGAGTGCACGAATCGGATACACCGCGCGGCCAGCGCGCGAGGCATTGGCGGACGCGATCTCTTGGTTCGAAGCAAATGGGTATTTCGGCTAAACGCGTGAAAAATAGGCCCCACATCAACGTTTCAGATTTCGGGCGCCCTTCATGAACCGCTCTATCATTATCGGCACTCTCGCCGGGCTCGGGCTGTTTACGGCATTAGTCGTCTGGGTTGGTGCTTCTGAAATTACGATCAGCGTGCTTGCGATGGGTTGGGGCATTGCTTTGGTCAGTGCCTTCCGATTTGCCCTGCTTATATTCGACACGTTGTCGTGGCGAGCCTTGCTCGACAGGGGAAACCGGCCTTCATTGCCTTGGCTTTTCTGGAGCCGTTGGGTCGCCGATTCAGCGAACACCTTGCTGCCGGTCGCTAGGATTGGCGGCGAATTCCTCAGAGCTTATATGCTCTATCAACACCGAGGCGGCGGTGCCATTGCCGGTGCGAGCGTTTTGGTCGACGTCACCGCGGGAATATTTACGCAAGTCCTGTTCTCCACTGTCGGCGTCTTTTTATTCTTTGTTATCGTCGGCACCGATTCGGACACGACACTCAACCTTACCCTCGGGTTAGCCCTTTTCGCCGGTGGCATGGCTGGGCTCTACACGATACAGCGATTGGGAATATTTACGCGTCTGGCGCGCTTTACTGAAAGAGCGATCCGGAGAGAATACTGGCGCAATCTGACAGGTTCAGCGATTGAGTTCGACAACGCCATTGCAGCTCTGTATCGCAAAAAGCGACCGATCCTCGCCTGCTGTTTTTGGCGTATTCTGGGTTGGGTCTTCGGCACCGGCGAAGTTTGGCTGATTTTGTATTTTCTCGGTCAGCCGATTTCTCTCGCCGAAGCGTTCGTGCTGGAAAGCCTTGGCCAGGCAGCACGCAGCGCGGGATTTATGATACCGGGTGGGCTGGGTGTACAGGAAGGGGGTCTGCTTCTCGTCGGCAGCCATCTTGGTTTGACCGCAGAAATCGCGCTCGCTTTATCCTTGGCAAAGCGAGCGCGCGAATTATTGGTCGGCGTCCCGTGCCTTATTCTTTGGCAGCTAGTTGAAGGAAGAGGGATTTGGCACCGCTTGCGCAACTCACGTTAAATTTGCGCCCATCAATAGTTGGAAAAGAACATAAAAAAATAACATAGTGGGATCAGAGGTTCGCAGGTTTTTTCGTTAGACCAATGGTCAACAATCGAGTCATGCCCAACCAGAACACATCTGTGAGCCTTATCCCTTTGCTTACCAGCGCCAGCCATTTCGCAGTCGGTGACGCAATTATGGCAAATTGGGGGGCGCGACGGTCTTATTGAAATTGGTCGCTCGTCCTCGGCGTATTTGTAGCGCTGGTTATTCTCGCGACAACCCTATTGGCCTTCGCGCTTTCCGAAGAAGCGGGTGGCGACTGCGATGACTATCCCGTCTTCGCGGGGTTCGAACTCGAAGACGAAATCTAGCTTATCGAATCCATCGTTCGTCTCGGCAGGATCGAGCCCTTTTACCACTGCGGCGCGCCAGGGACTGGGCTGTTTGGGTTTTGGACGATAATTGCGGCCTATCAAGCCTGAATTATCCTCAGAGAGGTTGAAGGTCGAAACAAAAATACTATGGTTATCAATTGGTTTTGGAGCCTTGAGAGACGGCTTCCAGCGTGTTAGGTAGCGCGTAGCAGCTGCCGCGCATACCGGAGCCGCGGAGATCAGAGGGTCGGAAATGGAAAAGCAACCGTTGGAAGTCCTGCTTGCAAAACCCCGTGGATTTTGCGCTGGTGTGGTGCGTGCTGTTGATATCGTGGAGCAAGCGCTAAAAAAATTTGACGAACCCGTCTATGTCCGTCACGAAATCGTCCACAACAAGACGGTTGTCGAAAGCCTTAAGAAAAAGGGCGCGATCTTTGTCGAGGAAGTGGATGAAATTCCAAACGGTGCCGTGACAATATTCAGCGCTCATGGTGTTTCTCGCAAAGTCGAAGACGGCGCTGCGATCAGGGATCTGCATGTCATCGACGCGACCTGTCCTCTGGTCAGCAAAGTGCACAACGAGGCGCAACGCTACTCGAAAAACAGTTATGAGATTGTTCTTATTGGTCATCGCGGGCACCCCGAAGTCGAAGGGACGATGGGACAGGTTCCCGGCAAGGTACATCTCGTCTCCACACTTGACGATGTAAGCGAACTCAAGCCTGAGGATCCGGAAAAACTCGCTTATGTCACGCAAACAACGCTGAGCGTTGACGATACCCGCCACATTATCGAAGCCCTTCGAGAGCGATTTCCGGAGATCGTCGGTCCCGATGTGAAAGATATCTGCTACGCCACGCAGAATCGGCAAAGCGCGGTTCGGATGATGGTCGATCAAGCGGATGTTATTCTCGTTGTGGGGGCGCACTACAGCTCCAATTCCAACCGGTTGCGCGAAATTGGTGAAGAAGCCGGTGTCTCCAGTTATTTGATCCCCGATGTAGAGGCGATGGATCCTGCGTGGCTCGAAGGTGCGCGAGTCGTCGGTGTTACTGCGGGCGCTTCCGCGCCGGAAGAGTTGGTGCTTGGTCTCGTCGAACGGCTCGGCAATCTATATGACGTAACCGTGAGAAACTTTGAAGCGATTGAAGAAAACGTACAGTTTAAATTGCCGAAAGAACTGGCGACGGTCGATTAGTACAATCGTCTAGTCTCCCGGCGAACTCAATAGGAATGGAAACCGAAACGTGGCGGTACCCTTAATTCAACAGCTTCGTGTTGGCGCGTATGTCATGAAGCAAAGACTGCGCGGTGTTCAGAAATATCCGCTGGTTCTCATGCTCGAACCGTTGTTCCGTTGCAATCTTGCGTGCCCGGGTTGTGGTAAAATTGACTATCCTGACGAGATCCTCAATCGTCGCCTCAGCGTCGACGAATGCATTGCAGCCGTGGAAGATTGCGGTGCGCCGGTTGTCTCGATTCCCGGCGGCGAACCCCTAATTCATCGGGAAATTGGCGAGATCGTCGAGGCCTTGGTTGCGCGCAAAAAGTTTGTCTATCTCTGCACCAACGCGCTGCTGCTCGAAAAGAAGCTCGATTTATTCAAGCCGACCCCCTACCTCACCTTTTCAATTCATCTCGACGGCTTGAAGGAAGATCATGATGTTGCTGTCGATCAGCAAGGTGTTTTCGATATAGCCACAAGGGCGATAAAGAAGGCACGCGACGCCGGTTTCCGCGTCAACGTCAACAGCACCTTGTTCGACAACGCGGAAGCGGAGAGGACAGCGGCCTTTTTTGACCACTGCATGTCCTTGGGTATCGAAGGTATTACTGTGTCGCCGGGTTACGCCTACGAACGCGCACCGGATCAAGCGCACTTTTTGTCGCGACAGAAAACCAAACAGCTTTTTCGGGACATATTCCGACTGGGCAAGGGAAAAAAGTGGCGTTTTAGCCAATCGACCCTGTTCCTGAATTTCCTCGCCGGCAACGAGTCCTATCATTGCACGCCCTGGGGAAATCCGACTCGCAACGTCTTTGGCTGGCAACGGCCCTGCTACTTGCTCGGTGAAGGATATGCGTCGAGCTTCAAGGAATTGATGGCGGATACCAACTGGGACAATTACGGCACCGGCAAATACGAAAAATGCGCCGAATGCATGGTGCATTGCGGTTACGAAGCCACCGCCGTATCCGACACCGTCAAGCATCCCTTGAAAGCGCTGAAAGTTTTTCTCAAGGGCCCGGAACTGGATTCGCCGATGGCGCCGGAAATTTCGCTCGAGAACCAACGTCCGGCGGAATACCTATTCGACTCGAACGTTCAAAAAACGCTGACCGAATTGCACGCGGAAGCGGAAGAACGAAAACGTGCGCAAAGCGACGCGGCTTAAAAGGCCAAATGCAGGAAGATAATCGGCGCGGCTTTCCGTAAGCTCTTGAAGGCGCGATTGCTGTCGCGGGCAACGCGAATCAAGGCACCGAACTGATATGGTTTTTTGATTAACTGCCCGAAAACGGCAAAAGGTCTGCGCTCACCGTTGGGACCAATGCCCACAAGCGCAGCCTCGGGGATTGATCGCGACGCAGGGTCGGCAATGGACCGCATAACGATGATGGGCAATTTGAGCGCCCGCGCGGCGCGGGCGACGCCGTGACTTTCCATATCAACGGCGATGGCGCCCGATCGTTCATACAGCTTGGCTTTTGCCGCCACCGAAGTTACCGCAAAATCACTTCCCGCAATTGCACCTTGATTGACCTTCATGGTTGCGGATAGTTCTCCGGCGACAGACTTTCTCCGTTCGGCATGTGTTGGCGTTATCGTGCCGTCGGGCGACCATATCGACCCGGCAAGAACGATATCACCAGGCTGGAGTGAGGGATCGAGACCGCCAGCAATCCCGAAACTGACCAAACCAGCGACACCAGCATCGGCGAAATGGCGGGCTGCGTTCTCGGCTTTATTTGAATCACCACCGACCACCGCAATCAGAGGACGCGATACTTCCGGCAGACTACAAGATGCCTTTGAAATAAGCGCTGCCTCGACAGCCATTCCCGTAATAAAGCCGAGACGACTCACATCCCGTGCGATACGGACGCAGCATTTGCGGCGCGCAAATTTCGATAGCGCGCCAGCGCCCATAACGGGAAATAGGCACTATAGCCATGATAGCGGAGATAGAAGACGCGCGGAAACCCGACCGCGGTAAACCAGGGCTCCTCCCACTGTGCGCCATCGCGCTTCGCGCTCAAAAGAAAGCGAATGCCCCGTTGCACCGCGTCGCTATCGGTTTCGCCCGCGGCCATTAGGGCGAGCGCTGCCCATGCGGTTTGCGATGGCGTACTTTCCTTCACACAGTCTTTCGTCTTGGACCAGTAGGTTGCGCCATCCTCGCCCCAACCGCCATCGGGACGCTGGCATTGTTTCAACCAGTCCACCGCCTTGCGAATATGAGGTGCGGACATGTCCTCACCCGCCGCATTGAAGGCGCAAAGAACCGACCAGGTGCCGTAGATATAATTGGTGCCCCAACGACCGAACCAGGAGCCATCGATTTGCTGTGACTCGCGCAGATAAGCCAATCCGCGCTCGATCGCCTGATTTCCCGCTTCATCGCCGATCTGAGCGAGCATACTTACACAACGCGCCGTCACATCTTCAGTCGGCGGATCCAGCAACGCGCCGTGATCGGCGAACGGAATATGGTTCAGATAATAGTTGGTGTTCTCGGCGTCGAAGGATCCCCAACCGCCATTCCTGCTTTGCATGCCAACAATCCACTCGACCGCCCGGTCCATGCCAACCTTGACCTTCGGATCCGCGGCCCGGTCGAGCGCCATCGCGACGACGGCAGAATCATCCACATCGGGATAATGATCATTGGCGTATTGAAACGCCCATCCCCCAGGCCGGAGACCAGGCCTCTTAATGGCCCAATCACCAGCAACGTCGCAGACCTGGCGGTCGGCCATCCATCGCATCGCCTTGTTCAGCGGCACGCCATTTTTCGGCTCGCCAGCCTCTAGCATGGCATGAACCGCCAAACCCGTATCCCAGACAGGCGAAAGGCAGGGTTGGCAGTAAGCGCGGTCTTCTTCAAGAACCAGAAGCTTTCGAATTGCAGCTTTAGCCGTCAAAAGATCAGGATGATCCTTGGGATAGCCAAGTCGATCGAATGCCATGACAGTGTTCGCCATCGCCGGAAAAATTCCGCCAAGACCATCATCTCCATTCAGACGCTCGGCGATAAATTTTATGGCGGCGCGAAAGCTGCGTTGCCGTCTGTTTTTGGGAAACTGCCGTTCGACAACACGCAAGACTTTATCCAAACCAATCAGCAAATCGCCCCATGGCGAACCGGTCGGGTTATGCATGTAGGTTCGTACTTCATTCGCCGGCGCGACAAACAGCTCGTCGATATGAACGCCACGCGGATTGCGTGCTCTGGGCTTTAGCGCCATCAGTATCAGGAGCGGCGCGATGACCGTGCGCGACCAATAGGAAACCTTGGAGAGGTGAAACGGAAACCATCGGGGCAGCAACATGATCTCGATTGGCATCACCGGCACAGCGCGCCAAGGGACTTGATCGAACAACGCCAGAGTAATCCGCGTGAATACATTACATTCTGCAGCCCCGCCATGTTCCAGGATCGCGTCACAGGCACGGCGCATATGCGGCGCGTCGGGAGATTCACCTACCAACTTAAGTGCATAATAGGCTTTTACGCTGGCACTTATGTTGAAATCACCCCCATAGAACAACGGCCAGCCGCCATGCTCGCCTTGTTTTTCGCGAAGATATACTGCGAGTTTTGCTTCGACGGCATCGTCGATTTCATCAAGAAAATGTTCCAACAGGATAAATTCGGCCGGAATCGTTGCATCCGCTTCCAGCTCGAAGACCCAATGGCCGTCTTCATGCTGCTGCGCCCGCAGGGCATCTCTGACCTCGTCGACGACCTCGTCAACCGATGTGAGAAATGCGTCGTCGCTTCGCGTTCCACCACTAACAAGCGCGTGCCTGTCCTCGGCCTGCCTCGCTGCGTTCATGTGCCCCGCGCGATCATTTTTATCGTATGTTTCATTTCAATGACTCCCCGCTAAATGCGTCATGATTCTGCGGATGTCAATAATCGTTCATGGGAAAGTGAAACCAGGTGAATTTCTTGAAAATTCGGCTTTAGGAGGCCAGAACGGCCGCCGCCGCATTATGTCCCGACCGGATCGCGCTTTCAATGGTCGCCGGCAACCCTGTATCAGTCCAATCCCCAGCCAGAAAAAGGTTTTTAAACCTGGTTTTCGAGCCAGGACGGCACTTCATTGCAGCGGGGGTTTGCGCAAAGGTTGCACGCCGTTCCTTGACTATCCTGTACGGCGGCAGATCAATCGACAAGTCGAGCGCGTTTGCAACGTCCCGCCAAATTTGGACACCGATTTCTTCCGCGGGCGTCTCGGCAAGAGCATCAGCAGCGCTAACGGTGACCGAAACAACGGACCCTCGAACAAAGGCCCATTCCGCAACTCCGCCAAGGATTCCCAAAATTAAAGTGTCTTGCTCGCCGTTCAATGGCGACGGCAGTTTGAAATGCGCATTGACAATTGCGTGGCTTTCAAGAGGTACCGGGATCTCTGGTATCACGGCGTGCAAAGCGAAAGGCGGTAACGCGAGCACGACGTTATCAGCCGAAGGCACATCGACGGCGACATCGCCAAACTGAAGCTGCGATACAACGGAATCCGATATCGCAAGGCTTTTGAGGCGTTGATTGAACTTGAGATCAGCGTCCAATCTACGCAAACGGTCAAGGGCCGGATCAACGAAACTGCGCGACAGTCCCTCACGGGCGATTAGGGGCCGGCACGCCGTGCCACCACGACCAAAGGTTTCCCGCAAGACGGTCCAAAGCGGCTTCGCCGCCGCGCTATCCAGCGGTGTATTGAGCGCCGCGACCGCGAGCGGCTCCAGGAAGCGTGTGAAGACAGCTCCTGACTTTCCAAACAAATCTTGAACCGTTGCCTCCGAACCCGCCCATGCGAGGCGCAGTATCGACAAAAAATCAGCGAGCGTCGTATCCGGCGGGCGACGGCTCGACATCAATATCCACCAGGGAAAAATGCCTTCGTTGATGCGAACCGCCCAGCGATCCCCCGTGGCCAAATCAACGAAGGGGAAATCCGCGTCAGAGGGACCGACCAACGAATCTTCGGCACCGATTTCATTCAGAAAAACCAGCGCTGAACGGTTACCGCTTAACAGCAGGTGATTTCCATTGTCGATCATGCAATCCAAAACACTGTCATGATAGGAGCGGCACCGGCCACCGGCGTGTCCGCTCGATTCATACAGAACCACGTCGTGTCCAGCTTTTGCGAGGCGAACCCCGGCAGCGAGTCCAGACAGGCCCGCACCAACAATGTGCGTTCGGGTCACGAAAAAAAACTGTAACGAAACGCAATCCAGAATTTTTCCGCACGGGAAATCCGGACCGGCTGATCGAGTTTGTCCCAGCCGCGCGTTTCCAACAGGTCAAGCGTACGACGATATACCGCCATCATCAGAATCGCTGGCCGCATTCTTCGTCTGTCGAGTTGCTGCAAAAGGCCTGAGGCTTCAGTAAAGGCCTGCTTCGCGAGTAGCGCCAGATCAGCACACACCAGCGCAACGGACCTTTCAGACAATAGCGCGTCCGGCGTCGTTGCAACGACACCGTGCTTTTCAAGCAGCTCTCGTGGCAAATACAGGCGATCATCCATGGCGTCTTCGTGCACGTCGCGCAGGATGTTTGTAAGCTGCAACGCATTACCAAGGCTTACGGCGAGGTCCGGCGCCGGAGGTCGCGTTTCCCCAAACGCGTGGATCGAGAGCATGCCCACCGCGCCCGCAACCCGGCGGCAATAAAGCATCAATTCTTCAAGCGTCGGTGCCCATATCGGGCCCCTCGCATCCATCTCCATGCCATCGATCACTGCTAGGAATTCCGCTTTCGGCAGGTCAAAAGTGCGGACTGGCACCTGCAAGGCTCGGGTCGTCGGTCGCGTGGGACTGCCTTCGTAAAGCCTTTCTATTTCAGCCCGCCATTCGGACAGTTGTTTGATCTTATCCGCGGTGTCGCCCGGTTCGTCAGCCACATCATCGACTTCACGGCAAAATGCATAGATTGCATACATTGCCGCACGGCCTTCCTTGGGCATGACTCGCATACCCAGACGAAAGGACGATCCCGAGCGTGCGACAACGTCTTCGACATGTCGTGCCGCCTCATCCGGATCATTACGACTCGCTTCGGCAAGATTGCTGGCTGTGGTCAACTGTTCGGTCAAAACGCACTCTTCACGGTGGCAGCCTTTATATACCAGTATTTTTACGCGGCCCGCGGCATTTCGTCATGCACCGAAACGTCTATTCCACACCGATCAAATGCCGGCACTATTAACGTTTTAGAGCCATCCATACGCCGCGGGCACCGCACAGCAAATATCGGGGCTTGCTTAAAACGACTCGCTCCGCCAATGGATCACGGTTCCGTAACTCTATTACCAGGCGCTCGGCGATGCGCAATATCGAC
>JAJFJB010000268.1 GCA_021774435.1 Alphaproteobacteria bacterium | reverse complement strand
TCTGATTCGAATACAGGTCGCGGATCGAGCGCTTGATCAAATTGGCTTCTTCGTTGATCAACGCTGGCGCTGTCGAGGCAAGAGTCTGTTCGCGGATTTGATCCCATTGCTTCATGAGATAATCATAGTCGCGTTTGATCTCGGCCTTGGAACGCTCGGCACCAGCGGTTCGCACGATAACGGCAATCCCTTCGGGGATGGAAAGGCCGTCCAAAACACCTTTGAGCCGTTTCCGGTCCTTTGGGTTCGAAATTTTTCGGCTGATACCGCCGCCGCGGTTCGTGTTTGGCATCAACACGCAATATCTGCCCGCAAGGGAGAGATAGGTCGTTAGCGCCGCACCTTTGTTGCCCCGTTCTTCCTTGACGATTTGAACAAGGACAATTTGCCGCCGTTTAATGACCTCCTGAATTTTGTAGCCGCGGTAGGAGGGCCGCCGCCGGCGCTCGGCTTCTTCCTCTAATTCGTCGCCGCCGACTTCCTCGACGCTTTTCCCATCTTCGCTATTTTCATCCTCGTCGGTTTCCGCCTCGTCCGCGACAAGCTTTTCGCGGTCCGCAACCGGAATATGGTAATAGTCGGGGTGAAATTCGTTGAAGGACAGGAAGCCGTGCCGATTTCCGCCATATTCGACGAACGCTGCCTGAAGCGAGGGTTCAACACGCGTTATCTTGGCAAGATAGACATTGCCTTTGAGTTGTTTTTTTGTAGCTGCTTCGTAGTCGAAATCGGCGAGACGGTTACCGTCTACCACCACCACCCTGGTTTCTTCCGCATGGGTGGCGTCAATGAGCATTCTTTTGGACATAATGTCCCTCCGGCACACGATACAGACCAATCCGCGCGATTAGGGACTGCTGTATCGTATTGCCTTTATGGCGAAGCCGGCGTCGCCACCAAACAACCTGTCAAACGGCATTAACAAGGGTAATACCAGGACAGGAAGGGAACTCGGCGCCCACCATTCTCCAAACTGGATACGCTCCAATTCAGAACTAGACTCCGCGCTTAAACCAAAAAAGACTACGCTCTAAATGCCAGGGGTCGAATGTACTTACACGAGCGTAACTCGGAGCAAAATAAATATAGAGCCGAACTACGCAGATACTTAAATAAACAACCTTAGACACCGCTGAAATGTTCGCATTGCGAGCTTTCAACAAAAGTGAAGCCAATCGCGCAAAGCTAAAATAGGCTCGATAAGAGCTTTCCACAAATAGTTTCTCGCATTTGGTGAAGGAAATCGTTTGGCCGAAATTCGAGTATACGGATACTAAAAGGCAAGATATATCTTGTAGATTACAGGATTTTGTACCCTATATCTGGCATAGAATTCCAATGCGCATGCCAAACTTTATAAGGTTCTTGCTTTTTGCGGTCGCTATACTGGCCGTGCTCGACGACGTTTGGGCGGAACGTCTGCCAGCGATTTCAGGAGTCAGAGTCGGACTGCATCCCGAGCAGACCCGCCTCGTATTCGAGATGGATCAAGCCGTTCCCTACAAGATATTTACACTTTCCGACCCTTTTCGGGTGGTAATTGATTTTCCCGAAGTGTCGTGGCGCGTCTCGCCTGCGCGAATGCGGGCGTCGGTGGGGTTGGTTTCGGGGTTACGCTTTGGCCTATTCCAGCCCGGCAACAGCCGTGTTGTCGTTGATATCAACACGCCGGCGGCGATCGCCAAACACTTTGTAATACCGCGCAAAGGCGAAAAATCGCTACGTTTTGTCCTCGATTTAAAGCCGGTCAGCCGTGCTGCCTTTTTTGCGGCACCACGGAGCACCGAATCGCGTAGTTGGGCGAAACGGAAACGAAAACCGTCTACGCCAGCCGCCCCGGCCCGGCCTCGTTCACGCGAAGATAAACGGCGGGTAATCGTCCTTGACCCCGGTCACGGCGGTGTTGACCCGGGTGCCGTTGGCGTAACGGGCAGTTATGAAAAGAAAATCACCCTCACGGTTGCAAGGGCCGCCAAACAAGTGTTGGAGGCAAGTGGCCGCTATCGGGTTGTTCTCACGCGAACTCGGGATATCTATGTCAGGCTGCGCGACCGTTTCGAGATCGCTCATGTCAACAAGGCGGAAATGTTCCTTTCCTTGCACGCCGATTCAATCGCGAGCCGAAAGATCGGTGGTGGGTCCATCTATACTCTTTCCGACAAGGCCTCGGATAAGGAGGCAGAAGATCTTGCGCAAAAGGAGAATAAATCCGACATCATCGCAGGGGCGGATTTAAGTGCTTATGCTTCGGAAGTTTCTCGCGTTCTCATCGATTTGGCGCAGAACGACACCAATCGAGAATCCTGGCATTTAGCGAAGATGCTGGTTGGAGAATTGAAGAAAGATATCAAGTTACTTCGCACGTCGCATCGCTATGCCGGCTTTGCCGTGCTCAAATCGCCCAATGTGCCGTCTGCTTTGATCGAATTGGGATATCTTTCGAACCGTACCGACGAAAAAAATCTCAAGAACCCGAAATATCGAAAGGCCATTGGAAAGGCTATTTTGCGTGCGGCGGATCGGTATTTTGCGAGAAAAACGCTCAATAACCGTTCTTGACGCGTTCTATTCAACAATTCCCAGAACGCTCTGGCCGAAAATCATAAGATCGCCATATTTGTTCGTTAACAGATGTTCTGTATATAGCTCATGAAACTTAGGAATTGACGGGTTACCGCATGCGCGGCGTTTTCAAAGTTTTTCTTTTGTTGTTTGTGCTCGGCATCTTCGTCGTGATTGCTGGCGCCGGTGCTGCGATCTATGGCCTGTGGCACTATGGCCGGGAACTGCCCGACTACAAGCAACTAGCGGATTATGAACCGCCGACGGTGACGCGTCTTCATGCCGGTGATGGTCAATTGATCGCCGAATATGCGAAAGAGCGGCGTGTTTTCGTTCCCATCGCCGCGATGCCTCGTCGGGTGAAGCAAGCCTTCATTGCCGCTGAGGATCAAAATTTTTATAGCCATTATGGCGTTGATTTGATTGCGCTTGCGCGCGCTGTCGTCACCAATGTTGCGAACTATGCGCAGGGACGTCGCCCGGTTGGGGCCTCGACGATTACCCAGCAAGTCGCCAAGAATTTTTTGCTTACGAATGAAGTTTCCATCGAGCGCAAAATTAAGGAAGCGATCCTCGCATTTCGGATCGAGAATGCGCTGACAAAGGACCGAATCCTGGAGCTTTATCTCAACGAAATTTATCTTGGCTACGGTTCCTATGGCGTCGCTGCCGCCGCGCTGAACTATTTCAACAAATCGATGGACGAACTGACAACGGCGGAAGTCGCCTACCTTGCAGCGCTGCCGAAGGCACCGAACAATTATCATCCAATTCGGAAGCGGGAGGCGGCGCAGGACCGGCGAAACTGGGTTGTCGGCCGCATGCTGGAAGAGGGCTTTATCAAACCGGATACGGCTCAAATTGCTCGACAGTCGGCTTTACAAGTCGCATCGCGCGATGCGACCCAATTTGTCGACGCGGAGTTTTTTGTCGAAGAAGTGCGGCGCGAACTAATCGGACGTTATGGCGAAGATGGCCTCTACGAAGGGGGCCTTTCCGTACGGACAACCCTTGATCCGCGACTGCAGAAAGTCGCTGATGAGGCGTTACGCGACGGCCTTATCGCCTATGACCGGCGTCACGGGTGGCGCGGCCCGGTTGAAACGATTGCGATCGACGGAGGTTGGCTGGGGCAGTTGCGGATGGTCAAACCGCCGACAGGTATCGGAACTTGGCTGCTGGCGGCCGTTTTGGAAATTGATGCAGCGAAGGCAAAAATCGGCATCGAAAATGGTGACGTTGGTGCGATCCCACTGTCGGAATTGAAATGGGCCCGCGAGTGGAAAAAAGGGCAACTCAGAGGTCCGTCTGTCAAACGAGCTGAAGAAGTGCTGAAGGTCGGCGATGTTGTTATGGTTGAGCCTCTTCCTGAACCGGAGGATGAAAAATCGCCGCCAAACATTGTGGATGGTGCACGGCAGTACGGTTTGCGCCAGATCCCGGCCATTCAGGGCGGTATCGTCGCTTTGGACCCGCATACTGGACGCGTACTTGCTCTGTCAGGCGGCTATGACTTTGCGTCGAGTGAATTCAACCGGGCGACACAGGCATCACGGCAGCCGGGTTCTGCCTTTAAGCCTTTCGTATATCTGGCCGCGCTGGAAAAGGGATATACACCCGCGACACGCATTTTGGATGCGCCTTTTGTCTTGGACCAGGGGCCGGGATTGGGTAAGTGGAAACCGGCTAACTACGCGAAGAAATTCTACGGGCCGAGTCCGATGCGGCTGGGCATCGAGAAATCCCGCAACCTCATGACAGTTCGGTTGGCCCGTGAAATCGGTATGGAGACCGTGGCGGATTACGCGCGCCGTTTCAATATTATCACCGATCTGCCGCTGCAGCTCTCAATGGCGCTAGGTGCGGGAGAAACGACGCTTTTACGGCTCACGACGGCCTACGGGATGCTGGTGAACGGCGGCAAGAAAATTATGCCAACCTTTGTTGACAGAATCCAGGACCGCAATGGTCAGACCATTTTCCGGCATGATGGACGTGGCTGTGCGCAATGCCAGGGCAAAAAGCTGGTTACCAACCGCCCGCCAACCCTTCCGGACTTGCGAGAGCGGGTAGCTACTTCAGTGAGTGCGTATCAAATTGTCTCGATGTTAAAAGGCGTCGTGCAACGGGGAACCGGCCGTCGGGTCAAAGCGGTAGGTAAACCACTTGCGGGCAAAACCGGAACGACGAACAAGGAAATGGACACTTGGTTCGTTGGGTTTGCGCCGGACCTCGCTGTTGGTGTGTTTGCCGGATTTGATCAACCAATTCCGTTGGGGCGCCGGGAAACGGGGTCGTCGGTCTCCGCGCCGATCTTCCGCGATTTCATGACCCGCGCGTTAGAAGGCAAACCGGCTATTCCTTTCCGCGTGCCGCCGGGTGTGCGGCTCGTGCGAGTCAATGCGAAGACTAACCTTCCCGCCAGACCGGGTGACAAAAGGGTCATTCTGGAAGCATTTCGCCCTGGTACCGAACCGAGCAGTGCTGCGACTGTGATTGACGGTTCGGATGGTTTCGTTCGGACAGGCGCACCGTCGGTTGGCGGAAAATATTAGCGACACACAACTTGCATTCGCCGCGCTAATTTTCTAAATGGCGGTGCGCAAGTTCTTACCAACGATACTTTTGGGAAAATTCGATGCGGGCGGAAATTCAGGCGATTGTGGACCAAATCGAGCAGTCTTTGGAACTGCTGAGGAGGTCTCTTTGACCTCGATGCCGCGCGATTGCGTCTCGAAGAGCTAACCACTTTTACCGAAGCGCCCGATTTTTGGAACGACCCGGATGCCGCACAAGCAGTGATGCGCGAGCGCAACCGGCTTGAAAATGGGATAACCGGCATCGAGCAAATGGATCAGGATCTGCGCGATCAGGTCGAGATGATCGAACTTGCGGAGATGGAAGACGATAACGAGGTTTTGGCGGAAGCCGAGGCCGCACTGATGGCCTTGCACGCTGTGAGTGCGAAGAAAGAGCTGGAGAGTCTGTTGTCCGGCGAAGCGGATGGCAACGACACCTATGTCGAGGTGCATGCGGGCGCCGGCGGAACGGAATCCCAAGACTGGGCGGAAATGCTGTTGCGCATGTACACAAGATGGGCCGATCAGCATGGCTGTAAGGTCGAACTGATGGAAGAGTCGCAAGGCGAGGAGGCAGGGCTGAAGTCGGCGACTGTCCGAATTCTGGGCGACAATGCCTACGGTTGGCTCAAAACCGAAGCCGGTGTGCATCGATTGGTTCGCATCTCGCCCTTCGATGCCGCGTCTAGGCGACATACGAGTTTCGCATCGATCGATGTTTACCCAGTGGTCGACGATACCATCGATGTCGATATCCAGGACAAGGATTTGCGCATTGATACTTACCGTGCGTCGGGTGCGGGCGGTCAGCACGTCAACCGGACAGACAGTGCCGTCCGCATTACGCATGAGCCGACGGGCATTGTGGTGCAATGCCAGAACGACCGTTCGCAGCATAAGAACCGGGCCAGCGCAATGAAGATGCTGAAAGCCCGCCTGTATGAGCGCGAGCTAAAACGGCGCGAGGAGGAAACCCGCGCCGAACACGAAGCCAAGTCCGAAATTGGCTGGGGCCATCAGATCCGCTCCTACGTTCTGCATCCCTACCAAATGGTCAAGGACCTGCGAACCAGCGTGGAAAAGAGCAACGCGCAAGGCGTGCTGGATGGCGATTTGGACGCGTTTTTGGAAGCGGCCTTAGCCGCACGGGCCGGAACGACGCGCGAGGAAAAAACGGACTGAAGGGGTAGGCAGCACTTCTGCAGCGCAAACGGCTAACTCGCGGGTTTGTGCGCTTCTGAGAGACGCTCTAAGTCGGCAATGGTGAGAAGGAGAATATCCTCGTCATAGATGCTTTCGCGGCCAGCGATCAGCGATTCAGCGAGCGTGCGGAGCTTGACGATGATGCCGTCGATCGACGTTGCCGGGGTGTCGGCAAGGCGGCGCATCATAGGATGCCATTTCACGCTGTGTGCAACGAAAGCAGCGTCGATATCGCGCGGGCAACCACCTACCATTTCGTGTTGGGCGTTTGCATCGGCGAGTTCGGTTCGTTCCGCGGCAAGCGCGAGGAGATCGTCGTTCAGTGCGACTACTGGATCATGCATTTTGCACCCCTTCCAGACGGGCCGTGTACAATGCCATCAAACGGCTACATCGGCGCCATCTTTCAATATGTCGAGATGCTATTTCTTAACCAATATGATTAACTTTTCGTTAAAATGATTAACGAATTGAAAAATGTGGCAAAATGCCACTACATCCTCAGCTTTGTTAGCCGCTCTTCCGCATCGACAAGGCCGCCTCGCGGGCGACATCGAGGGATTGCGAAAGGGACAGTTCGGTTGATTTCAGGAATACCCGCTTCGTTGTTCGCATCGCCGGTTGGTCGAATTCTGCAAGTGTCCGAGCCATCTTCATGGCTTCGTCGACGACGGCATCGTCAGGGACGATGCGGTTGATCATGCCGAGGTCGAGGGCGCGTTGCGGCGGTACGTTTTCCGCCAAGGTCAGTAGTTCGAATGCGGCTTTCGGGCCGATGCGGTGAACGAGCCCGGGTCCGACGGCGGTTGCCGCGAGGCCGCGTTTCAGCTCCGGATATCCGAAAACGGCGTTTTCACCTGAGACGACCATGTCCGCCGAGATGGCTAGGTTGCAACCACCGCCAAGGGCATAGCCCCGCACGGCAGCGATGATCGGTTTGTCGGTACGAGATCCCAACTCATAGAGTTTTCCACCCTCTATCGAATGGCGCCGAGCGGCTTCGATATCGTCGCCTCTCCGTTCGGCCGCTTCGCCCATATCGGCACCCGCCGAAAAGGCCTTCTCATTGCCGGCAAGGATGATGACGGAAACGTTGTTGTCGTGATGCGCCGCATCCACCGCCGCAACAATTTCGCCGACCAGCGCAGAATTTAGCGCGTTCAATTTCTTCGGTCTGTTGAGCGTCAACAGACGGATATCGTCTTTGTCTTCACTCAGCAGGATTAGATCTTCGGTCATTGGACGCGCTCCCTCTTCATCATTCGCCGCGACTTGCGACAACCGTTCCGACGTCATTTCACATCATCTCACCGGGGCAGGGAAGGCCGTCTAGTCGATTTTCGCGGCGACGGCTTCGATTTCGACTTTGAATTGCGGATGTGCGAGTGCGTCGACGGCGAGAGCGGTGGAGGCGGCCTTGTGTTTCGTAAACAGCCGGTTGCGAAGATCGCGAAAGGCCGGAAAATAGTCCTTGTCCGTTAGGTAGACATTCACACGAACGACATCTTCGAGCGTCATATCCGCTTCGGCGAGAACCATCTGCACATTGTCGAATGCCAATGCGACTTGCTCTTCGATAGCATTCGGTGTCGAACCGTCAGCGGCGACGGGCACCTGACCGGAAATAAATAGCGTACGCGCGTTCGGCGGAATTTCAACGGCGTGGCTATAGTTCGAACGTGAGGATGAAATGGAGTCCGGGTTATAGGTTTTCAGCATCTAGGCCTCGTTGCGATTATGCGGGTTCTACGAGCGGTTCGTACCACGTTGCATCGAAGCCCGCTCTTTTGCGGCTTTCCGTATTGAAGGGTGGCTTGAGCCTGCCTTTATAATATTGCCGGACCAGGGCCCGAAAGGTGTCCGCCGGCGGTAATTCTCTTTCTCTCGCAATATGGGCGAACCATTTCTGGCCCACCGCGACATGGCCGACCTCGTCCCGCAAAATGATCCGTAACACCGCAGCGCTCTCGGCGTCGCCTGCCTTTTCCAGTCTGATGATCATCGCCGGTGTGACGTCGAGGCCGCGGGCTTCGAGCACGAGCGGGGCGATAGCAAGACGGGCGAGTACGTCGTGCGCTGTATTTTGCGCCGCTTTCCATAAGCCATCATGGGCCGGCAGATCGCCATAGGCGGCACCAAGCGCTTCGAGGCGTGCTTCCAACAATCCGAAATGTTTGGCTTCCTCGTCGGCGACCCGGACCCAATCATCGTAGAAGGCGCGCGGAAGGTTTGGAGACGCGAAACGGGCAATCATGTCCCACGCCAAATCGATCGCGTTCAACTCAATATGGGCGACGGCGTGCAGCAGGGCGATATGCCCAGCTGCGCCGCGGCGACGAGGCATTTCGCCTGGCGGTAAAAGGACAGGCTGATCTGGGCGGGCCGGCCGCTCCGATGGCCGTGCTTTGCCGACATCGACAAATTCGCTGTTGCGCCACGCCGCCGCCACTTCGTGGGATAAGGACGCCTTTCGGCCTGATGACGGCGTGCTTAAAACGCTGCAGGCGGATAGCGTGAGGGACATCGTAGCGTCAATCCGGCCTGATCGTTTTGCAGGTCTATTTGTCGGCGGCGAGCGTTTGCTGCTGCTCGCCGAGCCCTTGCACGCCAAGCCGCATGACATCGCCCGGCTTCAGGAAAATGCGCGGGTTTTGTCCCATGCCGACACCCGGCGGGGTTCCGGTGGCTACGACATCACCTGCTTGCAAGGTCATGAACTTACTGAGATAGCTGATCAGGAAGGCGACGCCGTAGACCATGGTCTTTGTGTTACCGTCCTGGTAGCGATGGCCATTAACTTCCGTCCAGAGGTCAAGTGCCTGTGGGTCTTCGACCTCATCCGATGTGACGAGCCAAGGCCCCAACGGACCGAACGTGTCGCAGCTTTTGCCTTTGGTCCATTGGCCCTCCATGCGAATTTGGAAGTTCCGTTCGGATACATCGTTGACGACACAATAGCCGGCGACGTGAGACAGAGCATCCGCTTCATCGATATATTTCCCGGGCTTGCCGATCACGAAACCGAGTTCGACTTCCCAATCAGTCTGTTCGGAGTTGCGCGGGATAATGACGTCGTCGTTGGGGCCGGAAATGGCGCTGTTCGCTTTCATGAACAGGATCGGTTCCGCCGGTACTTCGCCGCCGGTTTCCGCAGCATGGTCGGAATAGTTGAGACCGATGCACATAAATTTGCCGACATCGCCAACGCAGGGGCCGAGTCGTGGATTGCCGTCAACCTTTGGTAGAGAGGCGGGGTCAAGCCCTTTGAGCCTATCGAGTGACGCCGGTAAAAGAGCATCGCCGGCGACATCGGATACAACGCCCGACAGGTCGCGGACCGTACCGTCATTGTCCAACATGCCGGGCTTTTCGGATCCGGCTGGTCCATAGCGCAACAGTTTCATTGAAATCGTCCTCCCTGATTACAGATTTGCGGCGAGTTTACGCCACGTGTCGCGGCGTCACACGCCAATTCTCAGCGCAAAGCATCGGCTATGCGCTCCAATCCAGTCCGCAGTAATTTTGGATCCTGTGCAAAGCACAAGCGCAACCACCCTTCGCTTTCGTCGCCAAACGACATACCAGGCGCGACACCGACCCTGGCTTCGCGCACCAAGCGCTTTGCCAACGCCATGCTGTCCGGTTCGCCGTCGACTTTGAAGAAGGCGTAAAACGCTGCTTCCGGTTCGGCAATTTGAATGCGGTTCACGGGGCCCAGTATATCCCGCAGTATATCGCGTCCTGTCGTACAATAATTCCGGAACTTTTCGACGAAAGGTTCGCAATCCTGTATCGCGGCGATCCCGGCGGCCTGGATAAATTCCGGTGAGTTGCTGTTGTTGTATTGCACCATCAGTCCCAGCGTCTCGAAAATTGATGGCGGTGCGGTGAGCCAACCAAGACGCCAGCCGGTCATCGCCCAGCTTTTCGAAAAACTGTTTATGGCGAGCACCGGGTCTTCCGGCTCAGCCAAATCAAGGAAGGAAGGCGCAGTTTCCCGGTCATAGACGATACGGTGATAGACCTCGTCCGCGATCACCCAGATGCCCTTGGTACGGGCGAAGTCAAGAATTGCCTGTTGCTCTTCGCGGCTGCACATCCAGCCGGTCGGGTTGTTCGGAGAATTAACGAAAATCGCGCGGGTACGATCGTCGCAGGCGTCGAATAAGGCGTCCAAATCCAGGCGCCAACGTCCATCAATTTGATTGATCAAGCTCACGCGGCGCGCTTCGGCGCCCATGATTTGCACCGCAGCTGGCGCATTCGGCCAAATCGGCGTGACCAGCACAACATTGTCGCCGGCATCGACAATGGTCTGCAGTGCGACATGCAGTGCGGTCATGCCGGATGCTGTAACCGTGATCCGGTCGGCCTGTACGGGTTTCGCATGGAGCCGGCTGTCATATGCGGCAATCGCGTTGCGAAGCGCGACATGGCCGTTTTGCGCTTGGTAAAAAGTAGCGCCGGATTCTAGTGACTCGATCAAGGCTCGCCGCGCTGGCTCCGGCGTCACCAGGTCCGACTCGCCAAACCACATTGGGATGACGTCATCGAATTGTGCGCCATATTCAGAAATATCCGAAATTCCCTGCGGCTGAAGGTGATTCAGAACAGGACGGATCGTGGCTTTTCTTTTGATTGGCAAAGTGGTGAGTCCTGGCTACAGAGTCTGGACGGCAGCCAGGACCGCATCCACATGGCCTTTTACTCGGACTTTGCGCCAGATCTCACGGATGACACCTTTCTCATCGATTAGAAACGTCGCGCGCTCGATACCCATATATTTGCGTCCGTACATGTTCTTTTCGACCCAAACGCCGTATTTTTCGCACAATTCCCCTTCTTCATCGGCGACGAGACTGAAATTGAGTTCGTGTTTGGCTTTGAACTTGTCATGTTTTTTGACGCTATCCTTCGACACGCCAATAATTTCCGCTTTGCATTTGGAAAAGTCTGGTTTGACATCTCGGAAACCGCACGCCTCTTTGGTGCATCCGGGCGTGTCGTCCTTTGGGTAAAAGTAGAGGATAACCGGGTTGCCTTTATAAGAGGACAAATCGCATTCGTTGCTGCCATCCGATGGCAACGTAAACCCAGGTGCTTTATCACCGACTTGTAGCGTCATGGATTAAAACTCTACTTTTGGTTCGATTCAGTCTCATCTGACGGACGTATATTCGCTGACGGTTCGACGATCAACCGGTTGAACTCGGCGGACACGGTTTCCGTGGTTGCCTTGATATCTTGCTTCAAAGTTTCGAACGTGGCGGTTGCGCCAGCATGGACCAGCAGCCGCCGTTGCCCGACGGTGGCCGTGTTCTCATCGAAGTCGCCTTCCGTCGTGAGCCGCAAGACACCTTGTAGACGTTGCCAAAGGCCAAGGGCGGCGGAAAGAATTGTATGGGCGTTGTCTTCAAGATGGCCCTTATCGTTGAGCTTATTCAATGCTTCGGCTGTATTTGAGCTCAATATCGACGGGTCGGCCGCGGCGTGACGAAGCATCATATACTGGGTCAAAAACTCGATATCGACCAACCCTCCGGGTTGATGTTTTATGTCCCAGATCGAATTCCCAGGATGTTCCTTTGCGATCCGCTTTCGCATGGAGGCAACTTCGGAAACCAAGCTGCCGGGATTGCGTTTTCGCGTCAGTGTTTCGTGAATAATGGCTTCGATTGACTGACGGAGGCTGTCCGGCGCTGCAATGACGCGCGCGCGAGTCATCGCCATCTGTTCCCATGTCCACGCATGTTCGGCATGGTATTGGGAAAAGGCATTGAGCCGCGACGCAATGGGCCCCTTATTACCGGAAGGGCGCAGACGCATATCGAGCTCGTATAGGGTTCCTTCCCCCGTTTGCGCGGTGATCGCCGTAATCAATCGCTGCGACAGCCGAGAGAAATAAACACCAGCCACGAGGGATTTGGGACCGTCGGACCCGACCGCTTCGCTATCATGATCATAGATGAAAACAAGATCGAGATCCGAGCGGTGTGCCATTTCCCGGCCACCGAGTTTACCTAAGGCGAGTAACCCCATCCCGCCGCCGGGAACCGTGCCGTGCTGGCGAACAAACTCCGCTTCTACCGCCCGCCACGTCAATGTAATGGCTGTTTCCGCTATGGCGGATAAGGTCGGTCCGGCCCGTGTGCCGTCCGTCACGCTGCGTAGAAGCTGCACGCCTGCTTGAAATTTGTGCTCGTTGGTCCAGCGCCGAACAATGTCGAGGACGTCTTGCATGTCGTTGGCTTGCCTAAGCGCGGTTTCCAGGTCATCGGCAAGTGAGGCCGGCGATGCATTCGAATCAAAAAAACCTTCCGTCAAAACCGCATCAAGGCAGGATGGGTTGCGCCGCAGCCATTTGGACAAGCGTGGCGCGTTGCCCATAATTTCTGCGACAAGCTCCAGCAGCGGCGGGTTTGCCGCGAAGAGTGAAAATATTTGCACGCCGGCCGGCAGGCTTTTCAGAAAAGCATCGAAGGCGAGCAGCGCTGTGCTCGGCTCGGCAGTACGCGCCAGCGCGGCGAGCAGTCCTGGAATCAATTCCGTTAGCAGTTGACGTGATCGCTCGGAACGGGTGGCGCGGTAGCGCCCATGGTGCCAAGCCCGAATGACCGCTGAAACCGTACCGCCATCACCGAAACCCATTTCCTCCAGGTTTCGGACCGTCTCGGGATGGTCTTCACCACCTGTGAAAACCAGCGCACCACCACTGCCGAGATCGGCGGAGTCTTCAAACAAATTAGCGTAGTGCCGCTCCACCCGGCCGAGGTGCAAAAGCAGATCACTTCGAAAGGCGTCGACCTCCGCATATCCAAGGAAGCACGCCAATTCCCCCACACCATCATCGGATTTAGGAATCGAATGCGTTTGTTTGTCGTCGACCATTTGCAGACGATGTTCGACGCGGCGGAGAAACTCGTATGCCGCGATCATTTCCGCGGCAATGTCGTCGGTCGTTCGGCCTGCCGTCGCGAGCCCAATGAGCGCTTTGCAGGTTCCGGCCATTCTCAGGGACGGATCGCGGCCGCCCCAGATCAGTTGTTGGGTTTGTGCAAAGAATTCTATTTCGCGAATGCCGCCACGGCCGAGCTTGATATTATGGTCATTAATTGCGATTTCGCCGCCGCCGCGATGCGCTGTGATTTGACGTTTGATCGAGTGAATATCTTCGATCGCCGCGAAATCGAGATGACGGCGCCATATATAGGGCCGCAGGATTTGCAGGAACTCCGCTCCGGCGTCGAGATCGCCTGCGATCGGCCGCGCCTTGATCATTGCGGCACGTTCCCAGTTTTGGCCCATGCTTTCGTAATACTCAATTGCGGCATCGAGCGAGATTGCCAACGGTGTCGCCGAAGGGTCTGGGCGGAGCCGCAAGTCCGTTCGAAAAACGTAACCGTCTTCGGTCCGCTCGTCGAAAATTCGCATCAGCGACCGCGTCGCACGGACGAACGTCTGGCGCAGGGCAAGGGGATCGCTGGTGATCACTTTTTCGGGGTCAAAAAGGACGATGAGATCGATGTCGCTTGAATAATTCAACTCATGGGCACCGAGTTTTCCCATGCCCAACACAACGTAGCCGGAATCTCTCGTTGGATCGTTTGCATGCCGCAGCGACAAGGCTCCTTGAGCTTCGGCCGCGCGAAGTAGATGCGCGATTGCGACATTCGTTGCGGTATCGGCAAAGTCGGACAGGGATCCCGTAACGCGGTGCAGGGGCCACAAACCAGCAATATCCGCGATGCCGGTCAAAAGTGCGACACGTCTCCGGGCGCGCCTGAGCGCCGACATGACATGATTTTGACCGTCATCCTCTACAATCAGTTGATCGAGCGATTGCAACGTATTGCGAAACACCATATCCGGCCCGTTAGCGAGCAGATCGCGCAAGAAGTCGATTTCGTGCAGCAGACATTGGCCGAGGAACGGGCTATTCCCAAAAAGTGCATGGAGTAGCTTGTTTCCGCCGGGATCACTGATTAGTTCTGCAACGAAAGCAGATTGCCCCGTATCTCCCGCGGCTCTATCGGATAGACGCTCAATGCCGATTTCTGCTCTGCCGGGCTGCCCCGCGTTGGGCAGAGCATTTGGATCGAAAGACAGTTTCAAACCAGTCATGGATTGGCTTTGCGAAATTACGGTGGTCGGCGAACTGCTAGGAACATGTCCTAAACTGTTTATATTGGTTTATGTACAGAAGGGGCGGCGTGCAAGGTGATCCGGCGCACATCCATCATATTTCTCGAATTTCTCGCCGGTTTGGTCGCGGGCGGTGTCATCATGGTCCTTGCCGGTGCATGGTGGCTTTCGAGTGGGCCAGTTCCGCTGACCTTTCTCACACCCTATATCGAACACGCGCTGTCCCCGGACGACAGTACCATCGTGGTGGAGATCGAACAGACCGAACTACAGTGGGCAGGGTGGGACCGCGCTGCGGATCTTCATGTTAGCGATGTTCGGATTCTCGATATAGAACGCCGAATTATAGCCGAACTGCCTCACGTGACGCTCGGCCTCTCTTTGCGCGCGATGCTGCGCGGCAGGATTGCACCAACTTATTTCGAAATTCTGCGCCCAAGTGTTTCCGCCATCCGCAATGACGATGGAAGCTTTACGATTGGTTTGTCGAAAACGATTGATAAAAGCGGACAAAAGGCTGAGCGAGAGAATATTGTTCTGGAAAGGCTTATCGCCGAATTGCTCTCAGAACCTGATGTATCCCGTCCATTGGGTTATTTGAAACGGGTTAGTATCGTCGAAGGTGATCTGTACGTTGATGATCGCATGTTGAAGCGAGTCTGGAATGCTCCCCGAGCGAACATAGATCTAGAGCGCAATAATATCGGAATGAGTGCAATTGCCGATATTGATTTGGAGCTGGAAGGAAAAACCAGCCGCGTCACGAGTAATGCCGTTTATGCCACTGAAACCGGGACAATCGACGCCACATTGAATTTTTCTGGGTTTGATCCTGCCCCGATACTGCGCAGTTTAGATTATAGCGGTGCGCAGCATTTGGCTGAATTAAAGGTGCATCTAGAAGGGTCGCTGGGATTGCGAATGAAAAGCGATGGCGCGGTTCGCGCAATTCGGTTCGAGATTGGTAGTGATATGGGTGCTGTCAGTGGCGAAGTCGCCATTGGAGAAGATGGTTATGGCGTTTCTGCTGGACTCGCCGTTACACAGTTAAGGCCAGCTGTTTTAACGGCCGTCGTCCCGGATTTGGCGGAATTCGCCAGCATAGATGTTCCAATTGATGGGCGATTTACGCTGTCTGGCGCGACAGATGGCACTGTTCAGTCGCTCGTGTTTGACTTGCACAGTGGTCCGGGCGTTGTGGCGTTACCGCAAATTTATTCCCAGCCTCTGCCCGTTAAAGGTACGCGATTGCTAGGGGAAGTCGCAGATAATCTCCGGCAAATTCGAATTGAAGAAGCGGTGATAACCCTGGAAGAAGGCGAGGTAAAGGCTCGTGCCACGCTGACAAAAGTTGGTGGTGATATGAACTTGCGCTTGGATGGCAGCGTGTCCCATATTTCTGCGCCGCTGCTTCCGCGCTATTGGCCACCGGATTTGGCAAAAGACGCGCGCGATTGGGTCTTGAGCCATATTCGGAAAGGTCGTGTCGAAGAAGCCAACATGAGTGTGGTTGCCCGTTTCCCCGATGGCGAAGTACAAAATGTAGAAATTGAGTCGCTAAACGGCACCATTCGACTCCGAGACGTTGAAGTCGATTATTTTCCGCCCTTAACGCCCGTTCGCGGTGTCGATGCCGATATGACTTTTACGGATAATCGGTTCGATATTGCGGTCAGCGATGGGCGCATTCAGGAACTGCTTGTTGACGAAGGTAGCGTCGTGATTACTGGGCTCGCAGGAGAAGATCAGGATATTTCGATCGACTTGATCGTCAGGGGACCCCTGGTGTCTGCGCTTTCCATTCTGGACAGCGAGCCGCTCCGTTTCGTTTCGGACCTCGGAATTGATGCCACCTCTATTTCAGGTGAAGCAGCGGCTCGGCTCGTTTTCGATTTTCCCTTGCTGAAAACACTGAAAGTCGAGCAGGTTGCTGTTGCCGCCGGAGCGACGTTGCGCAACGTTGCGATGAAAAACGGCCCGTATGGGATTGCGTTGAGCGATGCCGCGCTTGAGCTGCAATTAACCGGCGCAGGCATGACAGTGTCGGGCGATGCGGCGTTGAACAGCGCGCCTGTTAAACTGGCATGGCAAGAGAATTTTTCCGGAACCGAGACTTTTGAACGGCGTTTCACGCTAAGTGGCATCCTGAATTCGGAACAACGCAGAAAATTACGGCTCGATAAAGTGCCGAATGTTGGTGGTGATATTTCAGGAGAGGTCACCTATACCGTATTCCCCGGCGGCCGCAGCGAAACCGTTTCAAAGATCGATCTACTGGCGGCAACGCTTGATATTCCTCTCATTCGCTGGCGTAAGCCAAGCAATGTTCCCGGCAACGTGTATCTGTTTGCGAGGACGTCTCCGGACGGTGCGACGGTTGTGGAAGATTTGAGGCTCGAGGCTGCTGATCTGCGGCTTTCGGCACGTGTCGAGTTGGCAGACAATTTAGAGGATATCCGTTTGTTCGAATTTCGAAATTTGGAATTTTCGGGCAACAAGATGCAAGGGCGTGTCCTAGTTGCGGCGGATGATGGTCTGGACGTCGACCTGACAGGAGAGCGGATTGACATCGCGCCATTTCTGAATGGCGGTGATGAAGTGGACGCTCCTGCGTTGGAGCAGAATGAGCCGCTAAGAATTCGGGCGCGTTTTGACGAGGTCTTGCTTGGGGACGGCCGGTGGTTGAAAGACGTCAAGTCCGCGCTGAGAAGTGACGGTTCGAGATGGCGGCAAATTAGTATTGATGCGGGGGTCGACGAGAATATCCGATTGTCGGTTCAATTCGTTCCGAAAGGTGACGGCGCAACGCTTTTGATTTCAACTTCCGATGCGGGACTTGCGCTGCAGGCGGCCAACTGGACAGGCCGATTAAAGGGGGGCGTTCTTCGTGTGACGGGAGTGCAAACCGCGCCGGGCGCGCCGATAATCGGTGAGTTCAAAGTCAAAGAATTCAATGTGACCGATGCGCCCGCTTTGGCGCGTGTCCTGCAGGTGCTTTCATTGACGGGCATATTTTCCGCACTAAGCCAGGAGGGGCTGGACTTCGTAACGCTTGATGGCAGCTTTCGGTATTACGGTGGTGCGCTGGAAATAAAGAATGCACGTGCACTTGGCTCTTCGATCGGAATCACCGCGGAAGGCACAGTATATATTGGCGAAGAAACGGCTGATTTAACCGGTACGGTTGTTCCCGCCTATACTCTGAATAGTGCGCTTGGAAACATCCCGATCGTCGGAAAATGGCTGACAGGTGGTAAGAATGAAGGATTGTTCGCCGCGAATTATGTCGTAAAGGGCAGGCTCGAAAACCCGAACGTTACGGTTAATCCGCTATCGGCGTTCGCACCGGGCTTTCTGCGCAATCTGATTGGTGGGCAGGCCAAGCCACTGACCGGCGAGGATGCGTTGACCCCCTCGCAATAGGGTTTTTGATACCTTAGCCGGGGCGAACAAGCGCATGACGTTTGCGCCCGGCGGAAAGTTTAATGACGCCGTCGGCGTTCACATCTGGCAGTGTAACAACCGTTTTTTCATCGCTAATCTGAACATCGTTGATACGGCCTCCGCCGCCCTTGATCAGCCGTCTTGCTTCCCCGTTGCTCGCAGCTAGGCCGGCACGCCGCATCAGTTCGTAAGCCAGGATACCGTCCTCTAATTCGCCGTGAGGGACATCGACACTTGGTAAGCCGGCATCGTGCGCGCCTTCCTCAAAGGTTTTGCGCGCGGTTTCGGCTGCGGCTAAAGCAGCGGCTTCGCCATGGCAAAGCTTGGTCGCCTCATGTGCCAGCGTCTTCTTTGCAGCGTTTAGCTCAGCGCCTTCAAGCGCTTCAAGCCTTGCAATTTCATCAAGCGGCAAATCGGTGAACAGTTTAAGAAATTTACCGACATCGTCGTCATGTGTATTGCGCCAATATTGCCAATAATCGTAAGCGGACAGCCGCTCGCTGTTCAGCCAAACCGCGCCGTCTGCGGTTTTTCCCATTTTCGCACCGCTGGCCGTCGTCAGAAGGGGGCTGGTGAGCCCGAAAAGATCGATCTGACCGAGGCGCCGTCCCAAATCTGCGCCGCTAACGATATTGCCCCACTGATCCGAACCGCCCATTTGGAGCCGACAGGCGTGGCGGCGCGATAGTTCCAGAAAATCATAGGATTGCAAGATCATATAGTTGAATTCCAGAAACGATAGTGGCTGCTCGCGCTCCAGGCGCAGCTTGACTGAATCGAAACCAAGCATGCGATTGACCGAGAAGTGGCGACCGTAGTCACGTAGAAAATCGATATAGGACAGATCGTCGAGCCAGTCGGCGTTGTTTACGAGAAAGGCGTCAGTTGATCCCTCCCCAAAGGTCAGGAATTTCTCGAAGACACCCTTGATGCCTGCAATGTTGGCATTGATGTCTTCCACGCTTAGAAGCTGGCGCTGTGTATCCTTTCCGGACGGGTCCCCGACTTTTGTCGTGCCTCCGCCCATCAGAACCAAAGGCCGATGACCCGTACGCTGAAGGAGACGCAACAGCATGATTGGCAAAAGATTGCCGGCATGGAGCGAATCAGCCGTTGCGTCGAAGCCAATATAGGCCGTAATCGTATCGCGTGACGCCAATTCGTCGAGGGCTTCCAAATCGGTACATTGATGCACGAACCCGCGTGCGGTGGCGGCTTGTAGAAATTCGGATTTTGGTTCTGACATTCGATTTATCCTAAGGGCACTTGCCTGGGCCGCGGTCGTTTATCACAATCCTCGAATGTGGACAATCATGATGCGTAAGGGACGGGAGAGATCATGAGCGAATGGTCGGATCCGGTTCTCGCGCTTGGCTTGATGAGCGGTACGTCCATCGACGGGGTCGATGCTGCACTGCTTTGGACGGACGGACGCTCGGTTTTAGAAGCACGCGGTTCTCTGACGATGCCGTATGATGATGCCTTACGTTCTGCCCTGAGGGCGGCGATCGATCAGGCAGAACTGATCCCCGATGTAAAATCCGTCGAGCGCGCCATGACATTGGCACATGCCGCCGCGATAGAGGCGTTGCTGCGCCAAGAAGACTTATTGCCTGAGATGGTAAAAATCGTCGGATTTCACGGACAGACTTTGTTGCATCGGCCGGACGCGGGCCTTACCTGGCAAATTGGAGACGGCACCATGCTGGCGGTCGCAAGCGAAATTGACGTTGTCTCGGATTTTCGCGCGGCTGATGTCGCTGCCGGCGGTGAAGGTGCACCCTTGGCGCCGGTTTTTCATGCAGCTCTTGCTTCCGACCTGAAAAAACCACTGGCGGTGCTGAATGTCGGTGGCGTTGCGAACGTCACCTGGATTGGGCGCGACGGTGAATTATTGGCGTTCGATACCGGACCTGGAAATGCGCTGCTTGATGACTGGTGCCTCGCGCATGCCGGAACCGCGTATGACGAAGATGGTAGAATAGCCGCCGTCGGGAAGGTCGACGACAACATCCTCCGTCAGTTGCTGGAGAATTCCTATTTCGATCGTGCACCACCGAAATCGCTGGACCGCAACGCGTTTTCGAGTGCGCCATTGGAGGGCCTGTCACTTGAAGACGGTGCTGCGACGCTGGTGGCCTTCACGGCTCGATCGGTTGCACGGGCCGCGCAACATTTTCCGATGCCGGTCGAGCGATGGCTTGTATGCGGTGGCGGACGACAAAATAGCCATTTAATGCGCCGGCTTCGGGACGCATTGACCGTATCTGTCGAGCCCGTCGAGGCAGCTGGATGGGATGGTGATGCGCTTGAGGCACAAGCATTTGCTTACCTAGCCGTTCGATCCCGGCAGGGCCTTCCACTTACATTTCCTGCGACGACAGGTGCGCCGCGCCCATTGACGGGCGGCGAGTTTGACGCAGCGCTTCTCTAAGTCACATAAACATCTTTGCGTTTATGCCTTTTCAGCCGTCGCGGTGTCGATATAGTCGCCAACGTGATCGACTAGCGTTTCCATCGCGCCGTGGAAAAAATGATTGGTTCCCGGTACCATTCGATGATCAATTGTTACGCCCTTTTGTTGACGCAGTTTGTCGATCAGTTTGTCGACCGAGTCGGGCGGCACAATCTCATCCTTATCACCTTGTATGATTAATCCAGATGCCGGGCAGGGCGCCAGGAAGGAAAAGTCATACATATTGGCGGGCGGTGCGACGGAAATGAAGCCGCTAATCTCCGGTCGCCGCATTAGCAATTGCATGCCGATCCAAGCACCGAAAGAGAATCCGGCAATCCAGCATTGCGGCGCATCGGCGTTGTTGCCTTGAAGCCAATCCAGGGCAGAAGCAGCATCTGACATTTCGCCTTCACCGCGTGAAAAGGTGCCTTGCGAGCGGCCAACACCGCGAAAATTGAAGCGAAGACATGAAAATCCACGCTGTGCAAAGGCGTGATAAAGCGAATAGACGACCTTATTGTTCATTGTGCCCCCATGCTGTGGATGGGGGTGCAAGAACAAGGCGATTGGCGCGTTGGGCGTTTTCGAGTGAAAATAACGGCCTTCGATGCGCCCTTCTGGGCCATTAATGGTGACTTCTGGCATGAGTTCTCCGGCTGAATTCTGTATTCAAGGTACTATTTGGCGGCGCCACAAATTGTATTGCCTCGATTAAATTAACGTTTTCGCTTGCCAACCTATTGTTTGGCAAGGATAAACAGTTCCACATAAGCTTGACTGTCTGAGTCCGGCACTTATATCCTAAAAAAGCGGCGACTGCTTATAACATAAGCATGGTGAGCGATGTTCAATACTATTCGCGAAGAAATTCAAGGGATAAAGGCGCGTGACCCGGCGGCGCGGTCGTCTTTCGAGGTCATTCTTTGCTATCCCGGATTTCACGCAATCACAACGCATCGTCTATCGAGTTGGCTGTGGCGTCATGGATGGCGGGTGCTCGGACGCGCGATTTCTCAGCTTGGGCGTTTCCTTACCGGCATCGAAATTCATCCAGGCGCGCGCATTGGGAAGCGCTTTTTTGTGGATCACGGCATGGGTGTCGTCGTTGGAGAAACGGCTGAAATCGGCGATGATGTGACGCTCTACCACGATGTTACGCTGGGCGGCGTCTCGCCGGCGGTCGATTCCGCGAGCCAACGTGATCAAAAGCGGCATCCGACGCTTGAAGACGGTGTCATCGTTGGGTCCGGCGCGCAAATTCTTGGACCGATTACGGTTGGCAAGGGCGCGCGCGTTGGGGCGAACTCCGTGGTAACAAAGGATGTCCAGAATGCCGCGACCGTGGTTGGTATTCCGGGCCGGGCCGTAGTCCGGTCATCCGCTGAAGACGCAGGAAAGTTTGCACCCTATGGCACGCCGATGGGCGATGTGCCGGATCCCGTCGTTCGGGCTTTGGACGGTCTTATGGATCAGGTCACGCTGCTTAAGGCGCGCGTCGAAGAACTGGAAAGCCGGGAAGCGGCTTATCTGGCGTCGGGCGGCGCAATCAGTTTCGAAGAAGAGAACAAGAACTCAGCACCACCGAGCGAAAAGTAGGGGATGGCTTCGGAGCCAACTGCCAGCGCATTGCGTTCGGCCTAGGGGAAATTGGAAGGAAGTTAAGGTGCGATTGAGTACAAAAGGACGCTATGCTGTCATGGCAATGGTCGATCTAGCCATGCATTGCAAGGGAAAGCCGGTCGCGCTTGCGGATATCGCGACGCGGCAGGAGATCTCACTGTCTTACTTGGAACAATTGTTCGCAAAGCTTCGGCGGGGCGGGCAAGTTACGAGCGTGCGGGGGCCTGGAGGGGGCTATCTTCTTGCGCGGTGCGCCGAAGACACGCGCATCTCGGATATAATACTCGCTGTCGATGAACCGATTCGGGCGACGCGCTGCAGTCCAGGTTCGCCGCAAGGCTGCACGGGTACATCTGGCCGTTGCATTACACATGATTTGTGGGAAGAACTCAGCAATCAGATACATTTGTTCCTCAGTTCCGTATCGATTGCAGACGTTTGCGAGCGGCGTGTTTTGGGTACGAGCGGGCTCTTGCATCGTGAGCAAATGCCTTCCGTAGAGGCGCATTAAACATAGTTCAACAGATCAGCTGACGGGAGATGCCGCGCAGATGACCACGCCGGCCTATCTTGATCATAACGCGTCGTCCCCGATGCGCCGCGAGGTCGCGACGGCTATCGCTGAAATGATGCAGTTCCCAGGGAATGCCTCTTCGGTTCATGGCTTCGGACGGCTACATCGTCAGCATATAGAGGACGCACGGCGAGAAGTTGCCATGCTTGTCGGTGCAGCGGCGGATCGAGTCATTTTTACCAGCGGCGGCACGGAAGCGAACAATTTGGCGATCAAGGCCTGCGGGCGGTCAACCATAATAACCTCGTCAGTCGAGCATGATTCCGTCCTGCGCGGCGACGACAATGCCGGCCGTCTGACGGTGGACTCACAAGGTGTCGTTGATACCGTTCAATTAGCCAAAACGCTGGAGGCGGATCCCAAATCCGTGCTGGTGTCGGTAATGCTCGCCAACAACGAAACGGGTGTTATTCAGCCTGTTGCTGAAATCGCCAAATCAGCCGTGCAGCAAGGCGCCCTTGTTCATTCCGATACCGTTCAGGCGGCAGGGCGAATTGAAATTGATATCGCGCGTCTCGGTGTGGCCATGATCTCACTATCCGCTCATAAGATCGGAGGGCCGCAAGGTGTCGGTGCCTTGATTTTGGGCGAAGAATTTCCACTTTCCGCGCAAATCAGAGGTGGCGGGCAGGAACGAGGCCGGCGCGCAGGAACCGAAAACATGGCCGGAATTGTGGGTTTTGGTATCGCGGCACGGCTGGCGCGAGAAAATCTTTACAATATGGCCGCGGTTGGTGCGCTCCGCGACGGGATGGAAGACTGTCTGCGAAAAGCCATACCAGATGTTTCCATTTTCAGCGAAAAGGTGGATCGTTTGCCAAACACAAGCTGCTTTGCGATCCCCGGATTACGCTCCGAAACGCAAGTCATGGCGCTTGATCTAGCCGGGCTGGCTGTAAGTGCCGGTTCCGCCTGCTCTTCCGGAAAGGTAACGCCAAGCCATGTTTTGAAGGCGATGGCCGTCCCGGATCCGTTGGCTGGCTGTGCAATTCGCGTAAGTCTTGGCGAAGAAAATACGATGGAAGAAATAGAACGGCTGGTTGTTACACTCGTAACGTTACGAGATCGCACAGGCAGGCAATCAGTCGATGCCGCTTGAAGGAAGATTGCATGGTGAAAATGATCTTTATTGAACCCGGTGGCGCGCGAAAGGAAGTCGAGGCTCCGATCGGCTCGACAATTCTGGAGATCGCACATCGGAACAATATCGATATCGAAGGGGCGTGCGAAGGTGTCATGGCCTGTTCCACATGCCATGTCATCGTGGACCCGGAATGGCACAGCAAATTGCCACCACCGGAAGAGGACGAGGAAGATATGCTCGATCTTGCGGTTAATTTGACGCGGACGTCGCGTCTGGGATGTCAGATCACGGTTACCGAAGCGTTGGACGGTTTGACCGTTCGGCTTCCTGACGAAACGCGCAATATGTTGCTGTCGTAGAGTTTTCATGATGCCAAAATACGAACTCTTCAACCAATTGAAATCGGCATGCCAGACCGATTGGGACGCGTACACGCGGCATCGCTTCGTCATGGAGCTCGGTTCCGGAACGTTGCTGGAGACGTCTTTTCGCTATTACCTGCAGCAAGACTATATTTTCCTTATTCATTTCGCCCGTGCCTATGGCCTTGCGGCATTTAAGGCAGAAGATCTTACGGAACTGCGCGCGGCGGCCGGAGCCGTTTCCCAGATTGTCGAAGGCGAAATGTCGCTGCATGTGGCATTTTGCGAACGCTGGGGTATCAGCGAAGCGGAAATGGCGGCGGTACCGGAGGATCCGGCGAATATGGCGTACACGCGTTACGTCTTGGAGCGAGGCCTCGCCGGCGATTCTCTCGATCTGGCGGTAGCGTTGGCCCCATGCATTATCGGATACGCCGAAATTGGTGCCGCGTTGGCCGCGGAAGCGAATACGAGCGGGACCGAAAACCCCTATCGCGAATGGATTGACACCTATGCGGCGCAAGACTATCAGGACGTCGCGTGGGCGCACGCGGCGCAGTTGGACCACTTGATGGACCGCCGGGGCGGATCGGGACGCCGGGATAGTCTGGTCCGAACGTTTGGCGATGCGACACGGCTTGAAGTTGGGTTTTGGCAAATGGGTGTCGACGCGGCGAATTAGGTCAATTCGTCGCAGTATCTTGCCCCGGACAAAAAATTCTCCGCGCTGGGCTTGAAATTGTCCCGGAAATGGAACAGTTTCTAATCCGAACCAAAAAAGTACGGATTGGAGCCGGCGTGCTTAAGCTTAGCCGAATGATCGATTACGGCGTGGTAATTCTCTCGCAGATGTCCAATCGAAGAGAGGAACTCACCACGGCGCCCGAGCTTGCCGAAGCGACGGGCCTTCCTTCACCGATGGTCAGCAAGGTCATGAAATCTTTGGCCCGTAGCGATCTTGTCGTTTCGCACCGCGGCGTTCGCGGCGGCTATAGCTTGTCGCGGGGACCCGAGGATATATCGGTCGCTGCTATTGTTGAAGCGTTGGAGGGGCCCGTGGCGCTAACGGCTTGTGTCGAGGCATCCGATGCGCATTGCCGGGTCGAAAGCCTGTGTCCGATCCGGGGCGGGTGGGAAAAGGTGAACGGCGCGATACGAGAAGCGTTGGAAGCGGTATCGCTTGCCGATCTTTTATACTCCGGGTTCGACAATGTGGGTGAATTGGGGACCGAGTCTCCGACAGAAACACGAGGGCAGGCATAGATATGGCGATTAGTTCTGAAACACTGGAGCAGGTCCGTTCAGTATCCGATGACGGCTATAAGCATGGCTTTGTCACCGATATTGAAATGGAATCGGCGCCAAAAGGTTTAAGCGAGGACATCGTCCGCTTCATTTCGGCAAAGAAGAACGAGCCGGAATGGCTGCTTGAATGGCGCCTGAAAGCATACCGCCACTGGCTGACGATGCCGGAGCCCGAATGGGCTAAGGTTTCTTTTCCGGAGATCGACTACCAGGATTCTTATTATTTCGCGGCACCGAAATCCGACAGCGACAAACCAAAGAGCCTGGACGAGGTCGATCCTAAGCTGCTTGAAACTTATGAGAAACTTGGCATCCCGCTGCGCGAGCAGGAAATGCTTGCTGGTGTCGCGGTCGATGCTGTCTTCGATAGCGTGTCTGTCGCGACGACCTACAAGAAAAAGCTTGAAGAAGTCGGTGTCATCTTCTGCTCATTTTCGGAGGCGGTGCAAAACCATCCGGAGTTGGTGCAAAAGTATCTTGGGTCCGTCGTCCCCTATGCCGATAACAAGCACGCGACGTTGAACTGTGCGGTCTTTACGGATGGCTCGTTCGTCTACATTCCCAAGGGCGTGCGATGCCCGATGGAACTGTCGACCTATTTCCGCATCAATGCGGAGAATACGGGTCAGTTCGAGCGCACGCTGATTATCGCCGATGAAGGCTCCTATGTGAGCTATCTCGAGGGCTGCACGGCTCCACAACGCGATGAGAACCAGCTCCATGCTGCAGTCGTCGAACTGGTGGCGCTCGACGATGCCGAAATCAAATATTCGACGGTTCAGAACTGGTATCCAGGCGATGAGGAAGGCCGTGGCGGCATCTACAATTTCGTCACCAAGCGTGGCGCTTGCCGGGGCCGGAATTCCAAGATTGCCTGGACGCAAGTCGAAACCGGATCCGCAATCACCTGGAAATATCCCAGCTGCCTGCTGATTGGCGATAATTCGGTGGGCGAGTTCTATTCCGTTGCGATCACGACCAACAAACAGCAAGCCGATACCGGCACGAAGATGATCCATATTGGCAAGAACACCAGCTCGACGATCATCTCCAAGGGTATTTCGGCAGGCCGCGCGGATCAGAGTTATCGCGGTCTCGTGAAGGTGATGGCCAGTGCCGAAGGGGCGCGAAACTTTACCCAGTGCGACAGCCTTTTGATCGGCGACGAGTGCGGCGCGCATACGGTGCCTTATATCGAAACCAGCAACCCGACAGCGCGTGTGGAACATGAGGCAACAACGGCGAAGATCAGTGAAGATCAACTGTTCTATTGCCTGCAACGCGGCCTATCGGCGGAAGAAGCGGTATCGGTGATCGTCAATGGCTTCTGCAAGGAAGTCATGAAGACCTTGCCCATGGAATTCGCCGTCGAGGCGCAAAAGCTTATTGGAATTAGCCTAGAAGGCAGTGTCGGCTAGATCGCCGACGCATAGTTTGTCAGGAGAGAGTAGAACATGTCATTGCTCGAAATTCGCGACCTTCATGCCACGGTGGATGGCAAAGAGATACTGAAGGGTGTCGATCTGGTTATGGAGCCAGGTCAGGTACATGCGATCATGGGCCCTAACGGGTCCGGGAAAAGTACGCTGTCTTATGTTCTCGCCGGTCGGGATGGCTACGAAGTCACATCTGGCCAAGTACTGTTCGATGGCGTTGATTTGCTTGAGCTCGATGCAGACGAACGCGCCCGTTCGGGCTTGTTTCTCGCGTTTCAGTATCCCGTCGAAATTCCAGGCGTTGCGACCACGACGTTTTTGAAGGCAGCGGTCAATGCGATCCGCGAGCATCGGGGCGAAGACGCGCTGGACGCAATGCAATTCCTGAAATTCGTGCGTCAGAAGGCAAGCGATTTAAACGTCAATGACGATATGTTGCGGCGTCCCCTGAATGTCGGGTTCTCCGGCGGTGAAAAGAAGCGCAATGAAGTGCTTCAAATGGCAGTACTGGAGCCGAAGCTCGCGGTGCTGGACGAAACCGATTCCGGTCTCGATATCGATGCGCTCAAGATTGTGGCGGACGGTGTGAACAAGCTTCGTGCCGCTGATCGCGGCATGCTCGTGATTACGCATTATCAGCGTTTGCTGGATTATATCGTGCCCGACCATGTTCACATCCTGGCCGGCGGTAAAATCATTCAGTCGGGCGACAAGTCGCTGGCGCTTGAGTTGGAAAAGAAAGGCTATGCGTCCTTCGTTGGCGCGGAGGCAGCCTAATATGGCGCGGACGGAACCTTTTGCCGCTGAATTCGACTCAGCTGCCGAACGATTGCCCGGCGCGGGCAATGCGTGGCTCGACGAGCTTCGGACGAATGCGCTCGATCGATACGAGGCTCTCGGTTTGCCGACGCCTCGAACGGAAGCATGGAAATATACCAATCTGAGGCGGCTCGCACGGGCCGGCTTCGTAGCCGGTGAAGCCAATGCCGTGCCCGAAGTTTCCGCAATCCCCTCGGGCGTGGCGGATCTGCAGGACGCCTATGCTGTGGTTTTTGTTAACGGCCGGTTTTCGGAACCATTGTCATCGCTTGATGGGCTGCCAACCGGCGTTCAGATAGGTAGCGTGGCGGACAAACTGTCTAAAGATCCAATCTCGCTGGAAGGCAGGCTTGATCAATTGGGCGATTCCTCGGCTCTTCCGATGGCATCGCTGAACACGGCTTTCATGACGGATGGTCTCTATTTCCATTTGGATAACGGCGTTGCGCTCGACCGGCCTCTGCATTTGATCTCGATTGGGCAAGCGGACGGGTCGCCAATATCGTTTCACCCCCGTCATCTGATTACTGCAGGCGCAGGCTGTATTGCGACCATCGTTGAAAGTCACGTCGGCACAGGTGCGTATTTCAGCAACGGCGTTTCCGAAATTGCGGTTGGTGAAGGGGCTGTTCTGAACCATTACAAGCTGCAAGACGAAGGCCAGGACGCCTATCACTTGGCGGCCAATTTGGTTCGCTTGGGAGACCGTGCCGTCTATGACAATTTTGTACTTCAGGTTGGCGCGCGGTTGGCTCGCAACGAGATTCGGACGCAGCTTGGCGAACATGTTGAATGCCGGATCAATGGTGCCTACCTCGCGTCTGGTGAACAGCATATCGATAACACGACCTTTATCGATCACGCCGCGCCGAACAGTAGTTCGCGCGAAGTCTACAAAGGTGTGCTGGATGGGTCGGCTCGAGGAGTCTTTCAGGGGAAAATTCTTGTCCGCAAGGACTCGCAAAAGACCGATGGGCATCAATTGAACAAGACGCTGCTGCTGTCGCCGGGCACTGAAATCGATACGAAGCCGGAACTTGAAATTTACGCCGACGATGTGAAGTGCAGTCACGGCGCGACAACGGGCGAGCTGGAGGAAGAGCCGCTCTTCTATCTGCGGGCGCGCGGCATCGATCCGCAGACGGCTCGCGGCATGCTTGTCGCAGCATTTATTGGCGAAGCGTTGGATGAAATTCAATCTGAAGCGCCCCGCGAAGCGTTTTATGCCGTTGTGAATAGCTGGCTGGACCGGCGCGACGAAGGGTAGGGAACATAATTATGAACGACACCGCACATGCGATGCCGGTGGAAGACACGAACACCGCGTATGACGTCGAGAGTTATCGGCGCGACTTTCCTATTTTGGGCGAGCAGGTCTACGGCCAGCCGCTCGTTTTTCTCGATAACGCCGCATCAGCGCAAAAGCCGCGGCAAGTTATTGACGCGGTTCAGTACGTCTATGAGCATGAATATGCCAACGTGCATCGTGGTGTTCATTACATGTCAGAGCGCACGACAGCGGCGTACGAGGGTGCTCGCGCCAAGGTGCAGAAGTTTCTCAACGCCAAGCATGCGCATGAAATTATCTTCACTCGTAACACGACTGAGGCGATCAATATGGTCGCCGCAACTTACGGCCGCAGTTTTCTTGAACCTGGCGATGAGATCATCATTTCGATCATGGAGCACCATTCCAATATCGTTCCTTGGCAGATGGTCCGCGATGAAAAGGGACTCGTTCTTAAGGCTGCACCCGTTTCGGATGACGGTGAGTTCCTGATCGATGAGTTCAAGAAGTTGCTAACACCGAAAACCAAGCTCGTGGCGATTACCCATACGTCAAACGCGCTTGGGACGATTACACCTGTAGCGGAAATCGTTCGGCTTGCGCATGACGCCGGCGCCAAAGTTCTGCTTGATGGCAGCCAGGCCGCGGTGCATATGCCGGTCGACGTCACGGCATTGGATTGTGACTTTTACGTGCTGACAGGACATAAGCTTTATGGTCCGTCAGGGGTCGGCGTGTTGTACGGTAAGGAAGCCATACTTGAAGCAATGCCGCCTTTCCTGGGTGGTGGTGAGATGATCGCCACCGTGACCATCGAAGAGAGTACCTGGGCCGGTTTGCCGAATAAATTTGAGGCCGGTACGCCGATGATTGCACAAGCAATTGGACTTGGCGCTGCGATCGATTACGTCTCCGAAATTGGCATGGACCGCATCGCGGCGCATGAGCAGGACCTGTTGCTTTACGCAACACAGCAATTGTCGTCGATTCCAGGCTTGAAAATCTATGGAACCGCACCTTCGAAAGCGGCTGTAATTTCCTTTGGAATGGAAAATGCGCATCCGCATGATATCGCCACGATTATCGACCGCGCTGGTGTGGCGTGCCGTGCCGGACACCATTGCGCGCAGCCTTTGATGGACCGTATGGGCGTACCAGCGATGACAAGGGCGTCTTTTGGTCTATATAACACGCGGGCCGAGGCCGATGCGTTGGTCAAGGCGCTTGAGTTCACACGGGAGTTGTTGGGCTGATGTTGGACGATCTTCGCGAGTTATATCAAGAGGTTATCCTCGATCACGGCAAGAGTCCGCGAAATTTTCGGGATGTCGAGGATGCGACTTGTCATGCGCATGGCGCCAATCCGCTTTGTGGCGATCAACTCGTCGTCTACTTAAAGGTCGATGACGGCGGGGAAATTGAAGATGTCTCCTTTGTTGGTAAAGGATGTGCCATCTCCGTCGCATCCGCGTCGATGATGACTGAACTCGTCAAAGGCAAGACTGTTGATGAAGCCAAGGATATGTTCAAGCGCTTCCACGAAATGTGTACCGGTGACGACTCCATCGATGCCGCCGGGTTGCTGGAAGATGATCTGGAAAAGCTGAATGTTCTATCCGGTGTCCGTGCCTTCCCGGTTCGGGTGAAATGCGCCACTTTGCCCTGGCACACTCTAAGTGCGGCGATCGATGGCAAAGACGAAGCAAGCACGGAAGCGTGAGGTAAGAAGGGATGTCGATGGAATATTCGCCATTAAGTGGGTTCATGCCAACGCCGCCGCCGGAAGACGGCATGGCGCATGCCGGCGCGCCGCTTGACCCTTCGGTCCCCGTTGCCGAGCAGGAAGCGGTTATTGAAGGAATTAAGACGGTCTACGATCCGGAAATTCCTGTTAACATTTATGAATTAGGCCTCATATATAAATGTGAAATTGCGGAAAACGGTAAGGTAGAGATCGAAATGACATTGACGGCGCCGGCGTGTCCCGTTGCTGGAATACTGCCGGTGCAGGTGGCGGAGGCCGCCGCCAAGGTCCCGGGCGTCGGCGAAGTTACGGTGGAAGTGGTATGGGACCCCCCTTGGGATCCGTCCCTGATGTCGGAAGCGGCGCGCGTCGAACTGGATATGTTTTAGGTTAGAGTTTTAGGAAGCGGAGTAGGGTGATGGAAAGACCTCAGGCAATGACGTTGACGGATGCGGCCGCGGCGCGCATCAAGACACTGCTCGATGCATCGGATAAGCCCGTTGTCGGGTTGCGTGTCGGCGTGAAGGCGCAGGGCTGTTCCGGCATGAGCTATTTCGTTGAATACGCCGAAAAGGATCTGCCCTTCGAGGAGATCGTCGAGGACAAGGGCGTTCGGGTTCTGATCGATCCCGCGGCGACGATGTTTTTGATTGGCTCGGAAATGGACTATCGCGAAGATAAGCTGCAATCCGGGTTCGTGTTCGATAATCCGAATGCGAAAGGGCACTGCGGCTGCGGTGAGTCCTTTCACGTCTGACCAATAGCCGGTTGCACGGCAAAGCAGAATTCGAAAATCATGAATAGTCTTGATATCGATAAGCCTGCGGCGGAAACGCGGGTTGTGGTCGCGATGTCCGGTGGCGTTGATTCCTCCGTAACGGCGGCGCTGATGGTCGAGGGAGGCTATGACGTCGTCGGCGTGACGCTGCAGCTCTATGATCATGGCGCGGCGGTTAATCGCAAGGGGGCGTGCTGCGCCGGACAGGATATTTACGATGCCCGTGCCGTTGCGGCACAATTGGGCATCCCACATTATGTTTTGGATTATGAAAGCCGGTTCAAGGAAGCCGTGATCGATGACTTTGCGGATTCCTACTTGCGCGGGGAAACACCGATCCCCTGCGTGCGGTGCAATCAAACGGTAAAGTTCAAAGACCTGTTGGCGACGGCGCATGATCTTGGCGCCGATGCGCTGGCAACCGGTCACTACGTTCGGCGACAGACGACTCCTGAAGGCGCTACCCTTTTACGCGCAGTCGATCATGGGCGGGACCAGAGCTATTTTCTCTTCGCGACGACGCGCGAGCAGCTTGAATTTCTGCGGTTTCCGCTGGGTGGTATGGAAAAGTCTGAAACGCGTGCGCATGCAGAACGATTCGACCTACCCGTCGCCGCAAAGCCTGACAGTCAGGATATCTGCTTCGTGCCGGACGGCAACTATGCACGGATCGTCGAAAAATTGCGTCCGGAGGCGCATGCGCCGGGAGAGATCGTGGGCCTTGGAGGCCAAGTTCTGGGTAAACATGAGGGAATTATAAATTATACGGTCGGGCAGCGTCGTGGCCTCGGCCTCGGAGGCCGACCAGAAGGCGAAGAACCGCTCTATGTCGTGCGTCTTGATCCCGTCAAAAAGCAGGTCGTCGTTGGTCCCCGGCGCGCCTTAGGTATTGCGAGCCTTGCTGTGGGAGATTTGAACTGGCTTGGTACGAGCGCAGTTCCAAGTGAAGGCATTTCCTGTTCGGTCAAGCTCCGGTCTACAATGTCGCCAGTTGCCGCCCGGGTCGAAAGCGTGGCTGATGGTGGCACAGTGATCACTCTTGAGGAGCCGCAATTCGGTATTTCTCCGGGACAGGCTTGCGTGATTTACAATGGTGAGCACGTCCTTGGCGGAGGTTGGATATTGCACAATCAGCAGGATACGTTGGCTGCCTAGGCACGCCGTCTGTGGACGAACTGGCTGGATCTCGGATTCACCTCATGGATAATTATCGTTTTTTTGTTGCGCATCTTCGCTTTGTTGCGAGCAAAACCGATGCCTCGACTCCTGAAATTTTGACGATGGTCCAGGAACTCAAACAATTTGCAGATCAAATCGAAGGCACCGGAAAAATTCAGGTGGCGAGCGACCGGCTTCGCATTGCGGCGCGCGGATTGGCTGGCCTTGCGGGCTTTCTTCAGGACAGGATTCTACCCGAAGTCGTGGCTGCCGCGAATGCGGCAGGCGAACGTCAAGTTCGTTGGGTGATCGATACGTCGATGAGCTTGATGGCTACGTTGATGACCCGTGCGGAAACCGAGGTGTCGAGCGATCCGGTGACGCTTGAGCTTCCGCCACCACCGGTGTGACCGTTTGTCGCAAAATTCGAGCTGCCTTCCCGATGCGTTAGCCATAATTTTGATGCCTTATCGACGGTTGACACCAGGCTTTAGAATGCGTAATTGAACCCGAACTCTGGCGGAGTAGCTCAGCTGGTTAGAGCACCGGAATCATAATCCGGGTGTCGGCGGTTCGAGTCCGCCCTCCGCTACCAGAGTTAAATCCCGGATCAAGCCGGATTCGGGTGTACGGTTTGTCAATGGGAGGTAAACCGTATTGTGTTCCAGTATGTTGGCGGGCCGGGCCCTTTGAGAATGAAGCGCGAATACCCCTCCAGAAATATTGGATTCCTAAGTCCGGAAGCGTTCCGGGCGCAGTAAATTGCTATCCCGATGGAGGGAAATATGAAAGGCACCGTCAAGTGGTTCAATCATCAAAAAGGTTATGGCTTTATTGAGCCGGAGGATGGCGGAGGCGATGCATTCGTCCATATCTCTGCCGTAGAGCGGGCGGGTCTCCCGAGCCTCGATGAAGGCGCCAAGGTAGAGTATGAATTAACCGAAGGCCGCAACGGTAAGATGGCCGCGGACAATCTGAAGCTTCTCGACTGAAGCCAGGCGACTTGAACTAACGCTGGGCCCGGGCGCCAATTCGCTCGGAGCCCTTTTGCGTGCCTCTATGCACGCTACCGGGGCCGATACTGTTCGGCCCCGAAAAGGTTAGACCAGTCCTGGTCGCTCCAGTTCTTTTGGTCTGCCTTATCCTCCAGTTTTTCCATATCCCTAATGACTGCCGGTCGCGCAGAAACCGTGTCGAACCAACGCTGTACGTTGGGATGATCGCCTAGCTGCTGGCCTTGCCGGTTATGCAATCGGCACCACGGGAAAATTGCCATATCCGCAATCGTATACATGCCAGCGGCGACGTAATCTCTGCCATCTAAGCGACGATCCAGCACTTGATACAGCCGCGCCGCTTCATTGCTATAGCGGTCATAGGCGTACTGAATGCGCTCTGGCGCGTAGGCACGAAAATGATGGGCTTGACCAAGCATCGGGCCAAACCCGCCCATCTGCCAGAATAGCCATTCCAGCGTTTCGATTCGTGCCAATGGCGCCGACGGCAGAAATTGTCCCGTCTTCTCCGCCAAGTAAAGCAGGATGCAGCCGGATTCGAACACGGAAACCGTTTCGCCTTCGGGACCATCATGATCCACGATCGCGGGTATTTTATTATTGGGGCTGATTTCCAGAAAGTCCGGATCGAACTGCTCGCCCTTGTCGATCGAAACGTAGTGCTCTTGGTATTCAAGATCAGTTTCTTCCAGCATGATATGGATTTTCTGACCGTTCGGTGTTGCGGCGGTATAGAGGTCGATCATATTGCCCTCGCTGCAATTGAATTTCCGTGTTCAATCTAGTCTTTCATCGCCGCCAACGGCCTTCGGCGTTCGCAAGAACATCGCTAGTGCGGCACAAATCACCGGCAGAATGGCAAGCAGTTTCAATGTTACGCCCGCGCTGCCAACGAGGTCGAATGCCAGGCCTACCGGCAAAGGCCCAAGGGACGCGCCGACAACGCCAATAAGCTGTCCTGTCCCCTGGATGCTGCCGATGTGGCGGCGACCAAAATATCGTGGCCAAATGTAACCGAATATCGTCATTCCGAAGGCATTGTTCAGTCCGAACAAGAGGGCATACAAGATAGCCGAGGTTGCACCGTCGACTTCTGTTACACCCATCAGGCACCCGGCTGTAACCAGTAAGCCGGCCGCGAAAACATATCGTGTGCGGTATCGGTCGAACATGAACCCGACCAGCGGCATTGTGATGATCATTGCCAGCGCCGAGACGGCGAAAGCCCGCGTCGCAACGTCACTGGCAACGCCTTGGCTGGCGAGGATAGAGACCTGATGGAAGTGGAGTGTCGTGACCAGCATCGAAATCGTAAAACAGCCGGCAGCCAGGATGTAAAAGCTTGGTTCTCGTAGCGCGTCTTTACGAGTCAACCCGGTGATCTGATTATCATGGGTGTGATTACTGCCTTCCCGAATATTGTGGGTGATGCCGTCGGGCGCGGCGGCTATTTCTTCCGGCCGATCGATAATGAGTATCAGAACCGGCGGCAGCATCAACAGCCAGGTGGAGACTCCGAGCCAGACCCAAGCCTCGCGCCACCCGACTGTCTCGATGAGAAACTGGGATAAGGTCGGGTGCACAGCCATGGATACGCCGAAGCCGAGCGACATCAGGCTTACGGCAAATCCGCGTCGCCGGTTGAACCAGTGGGCCATCAGGTTGGCGCAGCCCAGCACCATTGAGCCCTGGCCAAAAAATCGAAGCATGGCGAAAGCGACCGCCAGCCATAGAAAGTTTGCCGCCGCTCCGAAGAATAGGCACGCACCGCCCAGCATCACGACAATGGCGGTAAGCGTGCGCCGGGGGCCAAAACGGTCGACCAGCCGTCCCATTTGCGGCAATAGGAGGGCTGCTGCGAGCGTCGCCAACCCATAAGCGGTCGCGATGGACGTGCTTGATATTTCTAGATCGCGGCTGATTTCCTTGACGAAGACGCTGAACGTGTGGGACTGACCCGGCCCGCTCGCGAACACACCGGCCCCGGCGACGCCGACCATCGTCCAGCCATAAAAGAAGCGGCGGTTTAGGGACGCTACAATGCTTTTTCGAACGCCCGCCACTACCGCGCGCTGACCCTATTTGCCTTGCTGTGCGGTGAAAATGGATCCGTAGCCCTGTTTCGCCCAGTTCGGGGGCGCGAGGCAGGGCCTCGGATCGAGATGGGCGATACGCGCCGCTTTTCCGCGGATGATTTCGCCTGTCTTCGTTGTTGGCGTCGGTGGCGGCATCCAGGCAAATGCGTCGGCGGAACTGTAAACGCATAGAAGCAAGGGGCGCACGGCGGCTGACCGATTGGCGCGCGAGCCATGGATCGTACGGCAGTTTATCGCGACCAGGGTGCCTGCGGATCCCGTCAGTTCGATCGCGCTGTTCGTGTCGATGTTTTTCAAATCGGATTTGCCGATCGTGCCCGTCCAGTTGCCTTGCGTATCCATATGGGGAAATAGGTCTCCTTCATGGCTCCCAGGTATGCAGGCCAACGGCCCGTGCACCGGTTCGACGGCATCGAGATACACGCCCAGTGTGACGGGGCTGTAATTCGTATGCGGCCAAGCGGGGATATCCTGATGCCATTGAACGACTTCTCCTGCGCCGGGCCATTTGTAATTCAGCTTAGCACTGTGGAATTTCACATCGGGGCCTACCAGGTCGGCTGCCACACCTGCAAAAATGGATTGGCTGGCAAATTCCCAAAACTCCGGGTGCCGGTCGACCGTCGCGCGAAGCCTGCGGACATGCGGGGTTTCCGCGGAATGGGTCGGGCCAAGGTCGAACGCTTCGTTGGATTTTTCAATCGAGCGGCTTTCCTCCAGGAACGCGTTCGAACGTGTAGTAAGGCGTTGCACCCATTCCTGCGGAACTAAACCGTCAACGGCAACGAACCCATTGGCGAAGTAAAATTCCCGCTGCTCTGGCAGAAGTGCGAGCGGCGGATGGCTGAGAATATCTTCCGGTGTCATGATGATTGAACGGCTCAGCCTAACCCAAGGCCGAGTAACCCCCGTCGACGGGAATAGCCGTACCCGTCACATAGTCCGATGCCGGTGACGACAAGAACACCGCGATGCCCGACATATCGTCCGCATCACCCCAACGGCCAGCAGGGGTGCGGCGCAAAACGTTCTCATGCAGCCCGTCAACGACTTTGCGTGCGGTCTGGGTCAGCTCTGTATCGATCCATCCCGGCAAGACGGCATTGACCTGAATATTGTCCTTGGCCCAGGCGGTGGCCAGACCCTTGGTCATTTGCACGATACCGCCCTTGCTTGCGGCGTAAGGCACCGTGTACGGGCCGCCGAAGATCGAGTACATGGATCCGATATTGATGATTTTGCCGCCGCCGGCTTTCTTCATTTCGGGATAGGCCGCCTGACAACAGGCAAAGGCGCTATTCAGATTGACGTCCATGACCTGACGCCATTCCGCCATATTGTATTCGTCCGGTTGCTTGCGGTTGTTCATGCCCGCATTGTTGATCAGGATATCGAGCCGCCCGAAATGAGCCACGCTCGCGGCAATTAAGTCGGCACAGGATTGATCGTCGGCGACGTCGACGGTAATCGATGTAGCGTCCGCACCGCCCGCGCGCAACTCGTTTACCGCGCCTTCCGATTTTTCGGCGTTTCGTCCTGCGACGACGATTGAGGCGCCGGCGTTCGCCATGCCTTTCGCCATACCCAGACCAATGCCGCCATTGCCCCCCGTCACGATAGCGACGCGGCCTTCCAAGTCGAACTGCTTCATTATTTCCTGCCTATTGTGGACGCGCGCCTTTGAGAAGGATGCGCTGATGTAAGCGGGTTTGGCCGACGGGAAAATCGACATTGACTGAATGGATAAGGCATCGATTGTCCCATACCAAAAGATCGCCCATACGCCATTCGTGATCGTACCGGTATTTCTGCTGCGTGATCGTCTCGTTTACCCAATCGAGCAGCGCGTCGCTATCTTTCCGTTCCATGCCGACAATACGATCGGTTCTGTTAGGATTGAAATAGATTGCCTTTGAGCCGTTTTCTTCGTGAGTTCGGACAAGCGGGTGGACGACTTCAGGCGTTTCTTCCTCTTCTTCCTTGGTACGTTTTTTGGCGCGCGCCGGTGCCCGCATTGTGTCGTAGGCATGCACGGCTTTCAGGTCGTCGATACGGCGTTTTTCCTCCTCCGCCAAGTCGTCATAAGCCTTACGGGTATTACAGAACCGTGTGTGACCGCCGCTCTTTGGAATTTCGATGGATTGCAACAACGTTACCTTGGCCGGAACCTCAAAATAGGAATCATCCGTATGCCAGCCTGATTTCCGGTTCAACTTGAAGTCCGCTGGTTTTTGGTCGGCGTTTTTATAGGTCGAGTCCAATACCGATATTTCGGGGACTTCGCCGTGCCGAGTCGTTCGAATGAGTTGGAGTTGTGGCTCTCCGAACAATCTGGCGATAGCGGAAAAATCCTCCGCTGCCAAAGGGTCGCTGCGGAAACACAGCAAGTGGTAATCTAGGAAAGCGTCTTTTACCGCCGCAATATCCTCTTCCATGAGCGGCTTTGAAAGATCAATATCAGAAACCTCTGCTCCCAAAGCATCGCCTAGCGGTTCAATCTTCAGTGACATAAGGAGACCCCTCGTCTTTGGACTTGGCTAATTTCTCGTCCCAATGCCGCATATCGTACTCACAATTTAAGGCACCGTCCAAGCACTGCAGCGTTTAGTAAACTGATCCGTTGAAAACGACCTGCCGCGATTTAACCTTGACACTTTTGCCATAAGGCGCCATTTGGAGGGTAATAAGGATTGCTCGCGACTGCGCGAAGCGCTTTTGGTTGATTTGAAGGCGCCTAATCTCGAAGCAAATCTCACAATAATTCCGTCTGTTCCATTTGCGCGTGGAAGTTGGCGAACAAGCCATTTCACGGCGTTATCCAATAGGGAACGACCGCCACCTGGCGTAAAAGGACATAATTTAGTTTGACTGATACTACTTTTTCTCAGCTCGGCCTTGCCGCGCCGCTTCTGCGCGCGCTTCGGAACGAGAAATACGATACACCGACACCCATACAAGAACGCGCGATACCATTGCTGCTCGAAGGCGGCGACCTTCTGGGTGTTGCCCAAACCGGGACGGGCAAAACGGCAGCTTTCGCGCTGCCAATTTTGCACCGGCTTTCGGAGTCCGGCAAAAGAGCCGGTTCCCGGCAACCGCAAGCGCTAATTCTCGCGCCAACGCGTGAACTGGCGATCCAAATCGGTGACGGTTTCAAGGCCTATGGACGAAACCTGGAACTCCGATATGCGACTATCTATGGAGGCGTCGGCCAAGTACCTCAGGTAAAGGCGCTGCGACGCGGCGTCGATGTGCTGATTGCGACGCCGGGTCGCTTGCTCGATCTCATGAACCAAGGGCATGTGTCGCTCGGCAAAACAGCGACGTTGGTTCTTGATGAAGCGGACCGAATGCTCGATATGGGTTTTATCCACGACGTTCGAAAGATCGCTTCAGCTCTGCCGGCAAAACGTCAATCGCTTTTGTTTTCCGCGACGATGCCGCGCGAGATTGCGCGCTTGGCCGACGAGATACTCAACCGACCGCGCCGCGTCGAAGTGGCACCGTCGGCGACGCCCGTCGAGCTGATCGATCAACGCGTTTATTTCGTTGAAGCTTCCCGGAAGCGAGCGTTGCTTGGCGAATTGTTGAAGGATGATGCAATGAAGCGCGTCATCATATTTACGCGGACAAAACACCGCGCCAATCGTGTTGCCGACCAACTTGGCAAGGCGGGTGTGAAAGCAGAAGCGATTCATGGAAATAAGTCGCAAAACGCGCGCCAACGGGCGCTTGCGGCGTTTAAGAATGGCGCCGTGCGAATACTGGTTGCGACGGACATTGCGGCGCGCGGGATCGATGTCGACGATGTGAGCCATGTGATCAATTTCGAGCTCCCGAATGAGCCGGAAAGCTATGTACATCGCATTGGTCGTACGGCGCGGGCCGGTGCGACCGGTGTCGCGATATCGTTCTGTGACGGAGCCGAGCGCGAGCATCTGCAAGCGATTGAAAAATTGATCAAAAAAAACCTGACACCGATTGCGCATTCTCATGAAACGGAGGGTGCTCATGTATCAACAGGCAGGCCAACCGAGGCAAAAAACAAAAAGCGATATTCGACACGGCCTTCCGCAAAACGGCGGCGTAACAAAGGCCGTCAGCCGCGAAAGGCGGCGTGACGTTGCGCGAAGTATTCCGTAGACTGCAATCTGAAATATACGTTCATCGAAATTAAAAGAATAAGAATTGCACAAACCAATCTCGAACAAATCTCAATCCAAGGAATCCAAGGAGTAAATACAATGGCAACAGGTACAGTTAAATGGTTCAATCCGCAGAAAGGCTTCGGCTTCATTGAGCCGACTGATGGCGGGAACGACGCATTTGTCCATATTTCCGCTGTCGAGCAAGCGGGTCTTTCGACATTGCGTGAAGGTCAAAAAGTCGAATACGAACTTGTTCCCGGCCGGAACGGAAAGTCATCGGCTGAAAATCTCGTTGCGATGGACTAATCGCACGGCGGTGCGGGCTTCATTTTCCGCACCAACGGCAGCTGTTCGGGACGCATTGGCGTCCCGTTCAGAGGCCTGTAGACAGAAAGGACAGATATGCCGCGTAAGCCAAACTATAAGTTCGAGCGTATGGAGCGAGATCGTGCAAAAGCCGCTAAGAAGGCGGCGCGATTAGAGGCAAAAAAAGAAAAGGCTGCGCTGAAGAAAGACGGTGATGCCTCTGGTCCGGAAATTGCGCCGATCGACGAGTCAACGGTCCGCGACTAACCGGTTACCTCACAGCCGCCGAATGAATGGCGGTAAAAACCACTATAAAGTTTTTTAGTCCAGTTACTGGATAGGCGGACATACGGCCATTGGCCGCAGGGCGTTGCATCGGTAATCTGGATTCCGTGTGCAGTTGCGCTGGCAATAGCCATGCGCGCTTGAGTGCATAGTTGTTGCAAGGGACGGAGATCATGCCGCGATATTTGAAGCACGGAAAGAACGCAGAAGATGTCGCTCTAGACGACGCGAAAACCCGCGAGACTGTCGAAGGCATCTTGGCGGAAGTGAGTGCGCGCGGTGATGCCGCTGCGCGCGAACTCTCGGCGCGGTTCGACAATTGGTCGCCAGAGGCGTTCCGTTTGTCCGACAGCGAGATCGAGGCGGCGCTGAGCAAGGTCGCAAAGCGGGATCTTGACGATATTCGATTCGCCCAAGCTCAGGTCCGGAATTTTGCGGAGAAGCAAAAAGCGTGTCTCCAGGATCTCGAAGTAGAGACCATGCCCGGCGTTATTCTCGGTCATAAGAATATCCCGGTAAACAGCGTTGGCTGCTATGTGCCGGGCGGCAAATACCCGATGGTGGCGTCTGCGCATATGAGTGTCGTGACAGCCAAAGTCGCCGGCGTGAAGCGGGTTGTCGCTTCGGCGCCACCGCATGAAGGTGGCCCGCATCCCGCGATCGTAGCGGCGATGCATTTAGGTGGCGCGGACGAAATCCTTGTCTTGGGCGGGGTCCAGGCGGTCGCGGCGATGGCGCTCGGCACGGAATCTATCGATCCGGTAGATATGCTGGTTGGCCCCGGCAACATGTTCGTTGCGGAAGCCAAGCGTCAGCTCTATGGCCGGGTCGGCATCGACTTGTTTGCTGGGCCGACCGAAACGCTGGTCATCGCTGATGAAACATCGGACGGCGAAATTTGTGCGACCGACCTGCTTGGCCAGGCCGAGCATGGACCGACCTCGCCGGTGGCCTTGATCACCAATTCTGAAGCCTTGGCGAATGCGACATTGGCGGAAATCGAGCGATTGCTTGAAATTCTCCCGACAGCCGAAATCGCTCGGGAATCTTGGGAGAAATACGGCGCGATTATCGTGTGTGATTCACTGGATGAAATGGTCGCGGAAGCGGACCGGCTCGCCTATGAACATGTCACGGTCCTGACTGAGAATCCGGATTACTTCCTCGACAACATGACCAATTACGGTGCCTTGTTTCTCGGGCCGAGAACAACGGTTTCATATGGCGACAAGGTGATCGGGACGAACCACACGCTGCCGACTAAGAAGGCATCGCGATATACCGGCGGTCTCTGGGTCGGCAAATTCATGAAGACTTGTACCTATCAAAAAGTTTTGACGGACGAGGCCAGTGCCGAAATTGGTGCTTTCTGTTCGCGCCTTTGCATGCTCGAAGGCTTTGCGGGACACGCCGAACAGGCAAATGTCCGTGTGCGGCGGTATGGCGGCCAAAACGTCGCGTACGCGAAGGCGGCCGACTAAGAATATGGAGCTTCCCAAAACACCGTCTTTCCGTCTTGACGGCAAACGTGCCATTGTCACAGGCGCAGGGCGTGGCATCGGATTGGCGTCGTCGGCCGCTTTGGCGGAGGCGGGCGCAGAAGTGACGCTCGTGGCGAGAACGGGCACGGAAATCGCGATCGCGGCGGAGGCGATCATCTCGGCCGGTGGTCGCGCGGCGACGATATCTCTCGACGTGACCGATATCGACGCGACGCGCACAGCCATAACAGAGGCTGGTCCGTTTGATATTCTCGTCAACAATGCCGGCACCAACCGGCCGAAGACCATGACCGACACGACGGTCGAAGATTATGACGCGATCATGGAGTTGAATGTCCGTGCCGCCTATTTCGTTTCGCAAGTCGTGACCGACGGCCTCCTGGCGGCGGGGCGACCTGGGTCAGTGATCAACATGTCGTCGCAGATGGGACATGTCGGTGGCCCGAACCGCACGGTTTACTGCACCTCGAAGTTTGCATTGGAAGGTATGACCAAAGCGATGGCGATGGAGTTCGCACCGCATGGCATTCGCGTTAATTCAATTGGCCCGACCTTCATAGAAACACCGCTGGCCAAGCCGTTTCTGGCCGTGCCAGAGATGAAGGATTATGTCCTCTCAAAGATCAAGCTTGGCCGCATCGGTCAGGTGGAAGATTTGATGGGGGCGGTTGTGTTTCTCGCATCCGATGCGGCCGCGCTAATTACGGGCGCGGCGCTTATCGTCGATGGCGGCTGGACGATTGGATAACTGAGGGCTGACGACCTTAAAAAGGTACACCCAGTTCCTCTGGAAAATGGAAGCCGGTCCGTTTCAGAAACCGGCGCTGCTCGGATGGAAAGCCATCACGGCGGTGCATGACGGACGCATTGTCCCAAAGAACGATATCGTTTGTTTGCCATTCGTGGCGGTAGGTGAAGTCGGGCTGTTCCGCCCACGCCACGAGGCGATCAAGCATTTGTTCTGTTTCTTCCAGTGACTTGCCGCCGATCTGTGTGATGTGGTTCGGGCTGATATAGAGGGATTTGTGGCCAAGATAAGGATGCGTTCGCACGAGCGGATGTCGCTGGTCAGGAATCCGCGCGACTTGATCCGGGCGCAGCGGCGCCTTCTTTGTCGATTCGGGCTTGAGTCCGGAGTAGGACGCCGTTTCACCGTCGACTTCGGCACGTAGTGTTGCAGGCATTGAGGCATAGGCTGCCGCCAAGTCGCAGAACCAGGTCGCGCCGCCATCCTCGGGAATCTCGACGCCGTATAACAAGGTTCCGAAAACAGGCCGCGGCGTATAACTCTGATCGGTGTGCCACCGCAAATCGCCATTGCCGAGCGATCCCAGTTTCCGTCCATCCTGTTCCAAATTCGAGACGCACATGATCTCGGGGTGGCTTTCCGCGTGGTATTGATCGCGTACATGAACGAAGAGGGGCCCCAGCCGCCGTGTGAATTCGACGAGCGTGTCATCGTCAATCATTTGATCACGCAGCACGGCGACCTTGTTACGCATCCACGTGTCACGGAGTTCCGCAAGACCGTTTTCGTCCAACGAGGCCAGATCGACGTCGACAATCTCCACGGCGAAGTTTTTGCCCAGCATTTGTGGTTCCATCGCGTTACCTCGGTTCACCAGCTTGGGCCGATACACTGGCCTGCGCGCGTTCGAGGGTCAATGTAACGCCGCGCGAACCGGAGGACATTTCACGAAACCGTTGATTGCGACGCTTTGTATCTCATGGGAGAATTCGCCTAATCAATCAATAAAGGAGCATGGCATGAGCCTGCACGGCGTGAAGGCGTTAACGTTCGATACCGGCGGTACGATTCTCGATTGGCATACCGGAATTAGCAAAGCGCTTTCGAAGACGGGCGCGAAGCATGGCATCGAAAAAGACTGGACCCACATCACGAACGAATTCCGGCGCCGTTCGCTCGGCAATATGATCAATCTCGGTGAAACGGAGCCACCGGCCTATAACTTCGATGGCTCGCATCAGATGGCGCTGGAAGAGCTCGTGGTGGAGTTTGGCCTGGATGCGTTCACCGAGGCGGAGCGCCGGGAAATTTGGTACGATACCGTGCATAATTTACAGTGCTGGTCGGACTTCCCTGGGACGCTGCCGAAGCTGCGCGAAAAATTTATCTGCGCATCCTTCACGATCCTCAGCTTTCGGATCATCATCGATACCGCCAAACGTAACGGCTTAAGCTGGGACGCAGTGATCTCCTGCGAGGCGATAGGCAAGTACAAGGTTTTGCCGGAATCCTATCAGACCGCGGCGAAATACCTGCAGCTCAAACCAAGCGAAATATGCATGGTGGCGTGCCATAACTTCGACCTGGATGCGGCGAAGGCTGTCGGTTTCAAGACGGCTTTCGTGAAACGACCGGACGAATGGGGCCCTGAGGGACCACCCGACCCCGAACCCAATCCTATTCATGACATTGTGGCGGATAGTTTTCCTGATATGGCGCGGCAACTGGGTGTGGAGATGTAGCGGCAACCTGGCGCCAACTTGCGGGCAGCGGCCGTTTATGGCTGAGTTACGATGAGCAACATCGTAACTAGGGTAAGGAACAAGGGCATGTCGGAGCATACCGGAATTTCGTTGACGCTTGCCGAAGAGGCACTCAACTTCAACGCGGATCAGCTTTCGTCCGAAGATCTTGAGCAACTTCAAAAGCTGCTTCTTGATTATGCCGGTGTAACGTTGTGCGGTGCGGTGCAGCCGTGGGGCCGGACCCTAACCGACTGGGCGACGGCGCACGGTGCGGACGGAAAGGTGCTTCTCATTGGCAGTGGCCGCCGTGCCGGCGCAAATGCTGCAGCGATGGTCAATGGGACTTCCGCGCATGGCTACGAGTTGGACGACACGCACGACAAATCCATGAGCCATCCCGGCGCGGTGGTTATTACGGCTGCGCTCGCTGCCGGCACTGAAACCGGGGCAAGTGGCCGGGAATTGATGAGCGCGATCGTCGCCGGATACGAGGTCATGGCGCGGGTCGGTATGGCCACGAACGCGCTGGGCGTGATCAACCGCGGTTTTCATCCGACGGCAACATTTGGCGTATTTGGTGCGGCTGCCGCGGCCGGCAAGCTTTATGGGCTGGATGCAATGGGAATCGCGCAAGCCTGGGGCATTGCGCTATCGATGTCGAGCGGTGCCTGTCAGTTTGCATACGAGCCGAAGGGAACAATGGTTAAGCGCATGCATGCGGGCATTCCGGCGCATAATGGTGTCATCGCGGCGCAGCTGGCGCGGCTTGGACTCGCCGCGCCGGTGCAGGCGCTGGAGGGCGGCTATGGGTTCTTCAAGCTGTTTGGCGTCGATCCTGACCCATCTTTGCTTTCGAAACCGAAGGATGCGCCGCTTGAAATCCACAATATCAGCCTTAAACCTTACTCTTGTTGCCGGAAATTCCATTCGCTCATCGATGCACTGGAGCAAGCGACGGATGGATTTTCGGTCGACATCGGTGAGATCGATTCCATTACTGTTCGTGCACCCAATACGGCGATCGGCAGTCATATGATGCGCCGTCCGGATTCGGTCATGGCAGCGCAATATTCGATGCCCTATATCGTTGGCGCGACCTTGGCCTACGGACCGCAGCGATATGATGCCTATGGCTCCGATCATCATGACGATCAGAAAATTCTATCGATCGTCGACCGTATCGAAGCGGTTTCGGATCCGGAATTGGATCGTATGGTGCCGGCGAAGATGGCGACGGGTGTTGACCTGACATTACGCGACGGCGCAACACGTCAAGCCACTGTACTCGATAGTCTCGGCACGCCGGTCCGGCCAATGTCGACCGGCGACGTAACCGCGAAAGGGCATGCGTTGACGGATCCTCTCGGGGTTGATTATGAGCGGATCGTTTCCGCTGTTGAGGGGCTGGAGAGTTCGAACACGATTGCCGACTTTGCTGATGCGCTGGTCGTGCCCGATTTCGAGCGCCAAAGCGAAGGTCCGAAGGCGGCGTAATCGCGTATTAGAGCCGTGCGTCTGGGCTGACTGACTACGAAAATGAAACAATCGTCTGTATAGTGTAAGAGCCGATCAAGCTATTTCGCGACCAGTCGAGAGTTCCTACATCATCGCGCAAGTTGAAACGATAGACGCGCTCTTCGAACGCTACGGTCCAATCTATAAATGGCTGGCAACGGTGACCTGCATGGTGGGTACGATGACCATGGCGCTCGCCGGGTCGACCGTGAATGTTGCGTTTCCGGAAATCATGGGCGCGTTCGGCATCGGCCGAGATCAGGCGCAACTTCTGTCGACCGGGTACTTCGCGGCGCAAACGGCCGGAATGCTGTTGAGCGCCTGGTTGATCGCCGTGATCGGTGAGCGGCGGACTTGTGTTATCGCACTGGTCTGTTTTCTGACAGGCAGCATGATGAGCGGCCTGGCGGATAACCCGGAAAGCCTAATTCTGGGACGGGTCATACAGGGCGTTTCATCCGGCGTTATTCAGCCATTGGGTATGGCGGTCACCTTCCGTGTGTTCCCGGCTGGTGACAAAGGGTTCGCGATGGGAATCTATAGCCTGGGCATGGTCCTGGGTCCCTCGCTGGGCCCGACGATGGGTGGTTTTGCGATAACCGAATTCAGTTGGCGCGCGGTTTTTTTGCTATCGGTACCGACCGCATTTCTCGCGCTGATCTTTTGCAACCTGTTCATGCCGACGCGCGAAATGCCAAAGGAATTTCCTAAATTTGATTTCTATGGCTTCGGTTTTTTATGCGCTTCTCTGGTCGGCTTCCTTCTCGGATTTAGTTACGGTCAACGGCTCGGTTGGACATCGAGCGATATAATCGGTCTGTTTGCCATCGCGGTGTTTTGCGGGATCGGGTTCGTGTTGCGCCAAATCTACGGCAAGAGTCCGCTCGTCAATCTCGCCTTGTTCACCAATATTCAGTTCTCTGCAGCCGCTTTGATCGCATTCTTCACCGGTTGCGCGTTTCTGTCTTCGACCTTCATGTTGCCCCTGTTCGTCCAGCAGATACAGCATTACAGCGCACTGGACGCCGGGCTGATTATGATTCCGGCTGGCTTGTCTTTGCTGATCCTGTTTCCGCTCGCGGGGCGACTGTCGGATTTGGTCGCGCCGCAATACATGATCTATGTCGGGCTTCTGTTTTTCGCGGCGGCATTTGCTTTGATGGCGCAAGCCGATGTGAATACGCCATTCTGGACGATTGTTGGGCTGACCTTGTTGATGCGGGCGGGCACGGCCTTCACCCGCCCGGTCACCAATACGGTGGCGTTGAAATCGCTGCCGTCCGATCTCGTTAATCAAGGCGCCAGTTCGATCAACTTTATTCGTAAGCTTGGCGCGGCGTTGGGGACGAACAGCATTGTTGTCTTTCTTGAACTGCGGATACCGTTCCATGGTGACGCTTTTGCGTCGACGCAGACAGGTGCGCGTGAAACCAGTCAGGAAATGACGGATGCGCTGATGCGGCTATTCGCCGAAGCCGGTGTGCCCGAGACGGTGCGGGCTCCAGGTGTGTTTCACTATTTAGGTGATATGATTTACGCGCAGGCAAGCACGATGGGGTATCATGACGCGTTCATGGTGCTGGCAATCATCGCACTGTTAGGGGTGGCACCGGCTTGGGTTATGGCACAGTCGAGGCAGCGGCAATCCGCAGGCGTTTCATAAGAAAGGGTGGGTGTGATGACGGCAACGAAACCGGAAATTTTCATCAATGTCGATCGCCTCAACAAAGTGCTCGACGAAAATAAACTGGACGCCGTCGTTGCCAGGTCCGGTCGAAACTTCACCTATCTGAGCGGCTTCGCTTATCCCGGTACGCTGGCACGGTTGCTGGATCTCCCGGACTCGGATCGTGGGGTGATGGTTGTTTGGCCGCGAATCGGAGAGCCCGTGCTCATCATCAATGGGACGGCTGCTGGTTTGGCGGCACGAGATTCATGGATAGAGCGTCAGGTCATTTATGAAGGCTACGTCGAATCGCCGTATAGCAGGCTTGCGGATGTTCTGAAGACGTCCGGGCTTGGCGAGGCGCGGGTCGGTTTCGAGCAGGATTATGTAAGCGCCCGCGACTGGGCTCTGGTTCAGGACGTGCTCCCAAAGCTCGACATGGTCGACTGCACGGCGATTATGGACCGCGTCCGCTGGATCAAGACACCGGCCGAGGTCGCGCGCATCAAGCAGGCCGCGGATTTGCTGGACGATGTTTTCCTGGATGTGTTCCCAGGATTGAGGCCGGGCGATACGGAAAGGCTTGCCCATAGCCGCATTATCGCGGGCTGTCTGGAACGTGGCTTCAATTGGGCCCACGGCATTCTGAATTCCAGCACCAACACGATTCCCTATGCGGGAGAGAGTGATGTGGTTTTCAATGCCGGTGACGTCATGCGGACTGATTATGTCGCCTACCATGACGGTTATCCGGGGCATCAGTCCCGTAACTTGATTTTTGGAGAGCCCAGCCAGGAACAGCGCGACGAATACCGGTCAATCCGCGATATCTACCGAGCAACCATCGACAAATGCCAGCCGGGCGCCCGAGTCGGTGATATTTACGATTTCGCCGTTGGTGCGTTTACGTCAGACGGGTGGAATTTCGATTCGCTTCTGGTCGGTCATGGCGTCGGATCATGGTGGCATCAGCAGGAGCCGATCTTGCGGCGTGGTAGCGATGTCGTGCTGGAAGAGGGGATGGTTCTGGCGTTGGAGCCCCATATCGGCCATTGGCATATTCAGGATATGGTCGTACTACGCAAGGACGGGCCGAAACTTCTATCTGATAAAATGTCGACCGATGAACCCTTTGTCACCGCGGGCAGCTGACCCGTGCAATAAAAGGTTTCGCTTCCTTAAATAATTTTTCCCGCGAAAGAGGTTCACTTTTCGTTGTGTGGCGGTAACTAACATTGTGCTTTTGAAGAAAGCGTAAGGCGACGGGATTGGAAATCGCGAACCCACGATCGAGAATCAATTCGCCTTGCTTTTTGTATACGGCGGGCGTGTTCAACTGGGCATAGACCACGCCGATGACATGGCCGCTCGCATCGAGCACCGGGCCACCGCTATTTCCGGGTCGCACGGCGATATCCATTTGTAAGCGCGTGCCAGCCCGGTTCGGGCCTTTGAATTTTCCTGGCACAAGCTTTGGACGTATCGGGGCCAGTTTATGGGTGCCATATCCGATAACGGAAATTTCGCCACCGCGTCCGATATTGACCGGTGTCCGGAATATGGCAGTGGCGGGGGCTTTTAGTGTTGTCTTGAGCAGCGCCAGATCGTTCGGTTCGTCGGTGCCGACGACGGTCGCCGTGCCTTCCTGGCCGTCCGTAGTGTCGATCCAGATGACGGTTTTACATGATGCGATGACATGATTGTTTGTAACAACCATGCCATTATCAGTGACGAAAAAGCCGGTACCATGTCCGCGTGGCCCTCGATGGCGTTCCGATTTCGGCTTCATGGCCCGCTTTATTCGATCGCTACGCAGTTTTGCCTTAAGCCGCCTTGCTTCGGCCTCTGTAACGACTTGACCCTTACAATCTTCCATCATGCGGGGCTGAATGACAGCACGGTCCGGTTCGTAACAATGAACAACAGATTTTTGCGCCGATGCCACCGGAACTATCAAAAATGACAGCAAAAAAAGCGGAAAAACTCGGCTAATAAGACGAAAAAGCGGCATATTTAAAGAAACCCCAATGGGTGGCCTGGGAGCCACGATGACGAATGTAACGGCAATTAGGATTAATGCCGGATAAATTTTATCGAGTGGCCCAAATGGGTGATCGATTATCAGCGCTACCGTATTAAATAAGATCCATAAAATTTTATTCAATCTCAATTCATCCAGGGGGTTGCCATGTCGCTCCAACGCACAGCAGACTTTCAGACGTCCAATTTGTTGCTTCCGTGGGCATTCCTTCTTGCGCTGTCCGTCATTACGGTCAGTATTCTTGATGTGATTTCCACCAACGCTGGCTTGCAGGCCGGTGCGGTTGAAGTGAATCCGCTTTTTGCGGCGCTTCAGACATCGATGGGTGAGTGGTGGGTGGTTCCGAAGATAGGGCTGCAGCTAATTACCGCGGCGATCGTGTTATTGCAGCCGTCGCGGACGGTGTTTGCTTGCGTCGGTGCGGTTGTCACGCTCAATGCCATCGTGGTCTATAACAATTTCGGGTTGGCAGGCGTTCTTTAGCCGTCGTTCGTCAACGGCAGCAGAATTAGGGACTGCGCAGATCGGCCGATCTTCCCCTGAACATCGAACAATGCCGCTGTAGCGAGGCCGACCCCGTCATCTTGCCAAATTGGCTCGCCCTTCATTCCAATCCAGTCGCCGACTGGTTCGCGCACCATGTGCACGGTTAGGTCGGTATTGGGGAAGCCGCTGACTTGGCGCGCGTCCGGCGTCTCAGGCCGGGCGACGCCAGAAACCCAATCTGCATGAGCAACGATGCGCGCGAGAGGCGTTAAGGGATAGACGGGCGGAATGACCTGCCGCATCCATACGATCCCATCGTTGGCGCGGCGCATCTCTACGGTATCGCGGAACCAGGGCGAGGGCAGGTGATCGTGCAGCGTGATAGGTATCGAATCCAGAGGGTCTCTGACGTCCGGTTTAAGGTTTTCCACGGTCGGAACGGGATGGGTGTGTGTAAAGATTCCAGTTGCGAAAGCGGTACGTTTTCCGGCGGCGAGGGCCTCGCCGCGGAGCACCGATACCCGGCGGCCTGTTTGTATGGCCTCTATCTTGATTTGGAAGGCTTCAAGTGGGGTTGGGCGAAGCAGATTCAGGGCCAGTTGAACCGGCCGGCCGGCAGCGTTTTGTAAAGCCCAACGCTCCATCGCGCTTGCGATCGCGGCGCCGATAGCGCCACCATGCTGCCCGGGAAAGGGTCCTTTCGCCACGGGCTGCGGGATCCATAGGTCGTTCTCTTCAAGGTAAACGGTGCTGCCGGTCATAAATTCCTCGAAAGTTCCTTTGATGTGCGGATATAGCCGCTGATCCTTCTGTCGCCAACGTGATAATTCTGGCGACTATGGCTAAACCTTGACGCCACCCCGACCGGGGCGCTTTCATGCCGAACCGCAATCGGAGAATTATATCTCATGAGCAAACTGGACAAATGGGCGGATTATTTGCCGCCGGATGAACTGGCGACTTACGCCAAGGGAAAATTTGGTGAGCGGGTCGGGTTTGGCCGCCGTGCGGCGCTGCTCAATATCGATACCACGTACATGTTCGTCGACCCGGCCTTTCCGCAATGTGGCGATGGTGACCCGGTTTTGGTCGAAAACATTACGCGCATCGTTGATATATTTCGCGATCTTAGTCTGCCAATTTATTACAGCCGGCGTGACGACCGAAGTCATCCGGTCCGACGGGGGATGTGGAATGACAAACTCGGTATTGCCGGCGACATGATATACAGCCGCGACCCACGTGCCGATGAATGGCCGGATGCTTACGCGCCTCGGGAACAGGATGTCATTGTCTATAAAAACAAGGCGTCGTGCTTTTTCGAAACGGCTCTTGAATCTTTCCTGCGCTACGACGATGTCGATACGATCGTAATTTGCGGGATATCGACAAGCGGTTGCGTGCGGGCGGCGGCCAACGATGCCTTTTCTCATAATTTTCGGGTTATCGTGGCGGAGGAGGCCGTTGGCGATCGGAGCCTCACGGCGCATCGCGCAAATCTATTCGACATGGATATGAAGATGGCTGACGTCGAGCCAATCGATTTTGTTGTCGCGGAACTCAAGCAGCGATATGGCGCGTCTTCAGAACAGGCTGCCGAGTAACAAAGAAATAGCGCGGCATCAGCGTGACGCCCAAATAGCCCTTTAGAAATTCCGACGGAAGTAAAGTCAATGGATACGAAGATCATCAAGTGTGAAGTGAGTGACTTTGTTGCGGTGGTCACCATGGATCATCCGCCCGTCAACGCGCAAAACACGCTCTTCCATTCGGAAATGATGCAGGTGTTCGACGCGATCAGCGACCGGGACGATGTGCGGGTTGCGGTGCTGACGGGGGCCGGGAAAATTTTTTCCGCGGGTGCGGATATGAAGGCTCGCTCCGAAAGGGGCAGTGGCCCTGGGGTCGCATGGGCGCACAACCGAAACGCCCGCGAGTGTTTTCATTCAGTCGTCGAGTGCCGCAAGCCGGTTATCGGGGCGTTGAATGGTGCCGCGTTGGGCGCGGGTCTCGCGGTCGCGGCGTCGTGCGATATCCTGCTCGCGTCGGAAACAGCCGTCCTCGGTTTGCCGGAAATCAATGTCGGTCTGCTCGGTGGTGGGCGGCACGCCATGCGCCTATTCGGTCACTCGCGGACGCGAAGGATGATGCTGACAGGATACCGTGTACCGGCAGACGAGCTCTATCGCCTAGGTGTCGTCGAAGCAGTGGTTCCGCCTGACCAACTGATGGAACTGGCAATGGAATACGCGCGCGACATTGCAGCGAAAAGCCCGGTAGCAATCGGTCTCGCGAAACACGCTTTGAATACCATTGAGGAAATGAGCCTGCGGGATGGGTATCGCTTCGAGCAGAACATGACCACCGAACTGTCGCACTATGAAGATTCTCAGGAAGCCATGCGGGCCTTCCTCGAAAAACGCGAACCTGTCTTCAAGGGCCGTTAGAGGCAGCACGCTGATTAGCAAGTATCGGGTCGCCGACTCGCGTTAGTGACGGCAGATTGGGTCCAATCGAAGGAGTGAGCCATGATTGGACCCTTACTCGTTTTAGGATTTGTCCTGCTTTCAGCCGTACGCGACGTATATTTTGGGCACGTCTTCCAGTCGGTCGGTTTCTTCACCGTTGTGCTGATCGCTTGCACGATTTGCACAATGTTTTTCCTTGTCGTGGCAGCTCTGCGGGGCGGCTCGGGCCTTTCGGAATTGCGCCATCATTTTGGCGTGGTCGTTGCGGTGAATGTAACGACCGCGATAGCCTGGATATTGTATTTCTTCGCTTTGACCCATACCGCACCGGCAGTGGCGAACACGCTGTATAGCGGGATTGGCCCTATCGCTATCATTGTACTGGAGATCTTGGGCTGGCGGATAGTTGCTCGCGGACCTGTGCTGCGCGCGGAAGCCGTCTTTTTCGCCGGCGTCGGCGCCTCCTTGATCTTGATCGGGTTTGGTGCTGTCGCAGGATTCACCGGCGTTCCGGGTGAAAGTTCGGTGATGTCACTCTCCGGCGTTGTGCTTGCGACGGTCGCCGGAGTATCGCTTGTGGTTATTATTCTTTACACGAAAAAGCTGCACGATAACGGTGTGGGGTCGGATGCAATTTTGGCGACCCGGTTTATTTTGATCGTTTTCATTGCGGTGGCTGTGGAGGCGTTCGATACCCGATCGATTTGGGATTATTCGGCAAAGCAAATTGCATGGCTTGGCGTTTCGGGAAGTGTCCTGATCGTGATGCCGATTTATCTCCTTCAACTCGGCATTGCACGGTCGGTTCCGCTGACCGCAAACATCATTCGCGCCCTCGGTCCCGTTGCTGTTTTCGGTGCGCAATTCGTTGATCCGCGGATCACGTTTTCGCCCTATATGCTTTCCGCACTGTCACTTTACGCATTTTGCATCATTGCCGCGAACCTGGTCCGGGCACGTTCGACTTTGAACACCATTAAGGCTTTATAGATATTAACGCCCTTCGAAAGCCGGTATGCGTTTTTCGACAAAGGCGCGCCGGCCTTCGACATAATCTCGGCTGGCGTCACAGGCATCTACCATACGTTGGCACAGGGCAAGGTTGCGTTGGTCCGGGTCCTTCTGATCCTCCAGTACGCACTGCTTTACCGTCTTCAGGCTAAGGGGTGCATTTTCGCACATCGTAGCTGTGAGCGTTTCGACTTCGGCTTCTAGCAACGCTTCCGGCGCAATCCTGTCGATGAGGCCCATATCGAGAGCTTCCCGCGCGCTGAATTGTCTCGCAGTGAAGAATATTTCTTTGGCGTAGGAGGGGCCAACCAGACTGATAAGCCGCTCGATTCCCGCGAAATCATAGCCAAGACCAAGACGAGCGGCAGGAACTGCAAAACGGGAGGAGTCCGCGGCGACGCGAAGATCGCATGTGATTGCCGTCTCAAGGCCGCCGCCAATACAATAACCGCGTATCATTGCGATAGTCGGTTTGGGCATATTCGCGAGCAAATCCATAGCGCGCTCGCTCGCTAATTTGAACGTTGCCTCCGACTCGGCGTCGTTGCGGCCCTCATCGAAGCCGGAAATATCATCTCCTGCGCTAAATGCCTTGCGGCCAGACCCGGAGACCACCAAAGCGCGGATTTCATCATTAGCGGTGAATTCTTCGAGGATACGAACGGCGTCCAACCACATTGAATGTGATACTGCGTTAAGACGATCGGGATTTTTGAATACCATCTGTCCCACAGGGCCACTTCGCTCTCTGATTGTTCGTTTTTCAGTCACGCAGGATCTCCAATCCTATCAATAGCAGCCAACGAATGATTTGCCATATATCTGCGAAAGGAAATGATAGAGTTCTTCTGCTTCAATCCAAAGCTTATCAGCGGATAACGTTTTAACTCGCACGTCAAATCATAATAGAATTGCGAAAATGACAAATAAATTGTAATCCTGAAATAGAACTGAATTTAATAAAGACAATAATGAAGTTCAGACTTAATAAAGAGCGTTTGCTCAGACAACTGAAAAGCCTTTTCACTGTAATCCTGATGGGCAGTTTGGTTGTTATACAGTTTCTGGACACAACGCCACTCGCTTTACTTCGATATGCGTATTTTGATTTCGCTCAGCGGGTCCTTCCATCGCCGCAAACGAAGGCGCCGATTACAATCGTTGAAGTCGACGAAGCGAGTATCACTGCTTTTGGTCAATGGCCATGGCCCCGCGACCGGATCGCAGAACTCGTCAAGGCATTGTCGCATGGGCGTCCTGCTGTCGTCGGCATTGCTCTTTTATTCCGGGAACCTGACCGTTTGTCACCGGAAAATGTATTGTCCGGTTTGGAAGTGTCGCCATTTATCCTCGAACAGTTGGCAGATCTTCCCACGAATGATCAGGCATTGGCGGCCAGCATAGGCAGTGTTCCATCGGTCTTGGCAACGGCGGCGGCGAGAGATCGGCGAAGCCAGGGCAACCCAATTCTACCGCGCACGCCAATCGAGTTGAAATTGGGTTGGTCTTCAACGCCACGCTTGACCCGATATCCGGGACTGCTCGCCAGCTTGCCAATCATCGAAAGTGCAAGTGCCGGGTCCGGCATCGCGAGTCTTGAATTGGATCGCGATGGAGTTATTCGGCGCCTACCAACCATTGCCATTGTTAATGATTCTATTGTTCCGAGTTTTGCGGTTGAGGTCGTGCGGGTTTTCCATCAGGCAAATGCGATCGGTGTGGAAATCGAAGGGCCGGGCGTTAAGAGTTTGACGATTGGGGCAAACAATATCGAGACCGATTCCGGTGGCAATATCTGGCTCCGGAACACGTCATCGGCTCTGATACCACGTTATTCCGCAGCCGAAATCCTTTTCGACCGGGTCGACGCGGAAGTTTTAACCGGCAGAATCGTTTTGCTGGGTACGACGGCCGTCGGCCTGACCAAGAGTTTTATTTCGACCGGTGGTACGACGCTGTCAGCGCTCGACGCGCAGGCGGTCTTTGTCGACAATTTAGTTTCCAATACGTACTTAAAACGCTCTGATATCGCCGTTTTTTTTGAAGTTATAGCAACGCTGATTGGCTGCATCGGTATCATTTTAATGCGAGGACGGCTTCGTACCTTTGGCGGGCAGGCAATCGTTCTGATTTACGCCCTGTCTTTGTTTGCGACCGGTCTTGTCCTGCTCGAAATCGACCGAATAATGTTTGATCCGAGCTTTTCAATTTGCTCTATGCTATTGGTTTATATTATTTTTATCGGCTTGGAGATCGTTGCGACGCAACGGGAACGCAGAAGGACCGAGCAGGCTCGCCGGACAGCCTTAATGCTCGCGGAGTCCGCCAGCCAATCGAAAACGAATTTTCTGGCGGGCATGAGCCACGAACTGCGTACGCCTTTGAATGCTATTATTGGGTTTTCAGAGATGATTAAGGATGGGGTGCTTGGTCCAATTTCGCCGCCGAATTACGCCAATTACGCGAAGGATATTCACGGTTCGGCCGTACATCTTTTGAGCCTTGTGACACAGATGCTGGACATGGCGAATTTGGAGTCAGGAGAACGGCGCCTCAGAGCGACAGAATTTTCGCTTGCGGAAGCCTTGGAAGAAAGTCTCGAGACAATTCGCGATGTCAGAGCTGAGGATCGGCCGAATATCTCGGTTATCGACGCGTCGCAACTGCCGATATTGCGTGCCGACCGACGAATGGTTAATCAAATGTTATTAAATTTGCTCCTTAATTCGGTGAAGTTCTCGCGACCAGGGGAGCCAATTCTGATTTCGGCGGATTTTGTGGGCGAGGGTGATTTTTCTCTTTCCGTCACCGATGGGGGGAGCGGCATGAGTCCACAACAAGTCGCAGAGGCGTTTGAGATATTTCAAGCGTCCGATCAGACCGTATCGGATAGCGCGCGGGGAATTGGACTCGGCCTGCCAATAACCACCGCAATGATAGAGGAACATGGTGGGTCTTTGAATGTTGTCAGTCATAAAGGTCGGGGAACAAGGATGACGCTTACGTTCCCGGCCGACAGAGTTGTCGAGTCCTGAAAAACGATTTGAGCTGGTTGGCCGTTAGACGATTGTTGAGTTGGAGTCATTATGCGAAGTTTTTGGTTTTTTACTGCGCTCATCTTTGGGTTGGCACAACCGGTGTGGGCTCAGGATGATGGTGTTGCGCTGGTAAAAGTTCTCGAAGGTTCGGCCTTCACGATACAAGGTGATGACAGACAAGCATTGAGTGTTGGAGAGCCGATTAACAGACAAGATGTAATCGAGACGGCGAAAGGCACCGTAGGTTTAACCTTTAAAGATGGCTCCCGAATTTCGATCGGACCAAATTCTCGCATAGAATTTAAAGAGTTTGAGTTCTCACCAAATGAGAACAAGCTCGCATTCTTCATTAGTATTATCAAAGGAACGATGCTCTACGTGTCCGGGGTTATCGCCAAGCTGGCTCCGGACTCCGTGAAGATTGAAACGCCCGTCGCGACGGTAGTGGTTCGCGGGACGCGGTTCCTCGCAAAGATCGAGGAAAATTGATATGTCCGCTCTGTACAGTGAGAAACCATCCATTTCTTTGGGTAGGAGTTCAGGTTTCCGGGCATTGCGGGTCATCGGTCTTTTGACGATGCTTGGTCTCGGTGCATGTGCGGCGCCTAAGAACGTCTTTGTACTATTACCGGACAAGGATGGGACCACCGGCGCGATTGAGATTCGCAATAGCGCGGGAACCCAGAAGATCAGCAAGCCAAATCAAGCAATCCGTGTGGCGGACAAAGAAACGAAACCGCAGGCCCCGACGACGTTTTCGGATACGGAAATTGAGAAAGAGTGGGGCGAAGTACTACGTGTTTCGCCTTTGGCACCGAAAACTTTCCTGCTATATTTTCGGACGGGGACCGACCGGTTAACCGCTGAATCGGAAGCGCAATTCCCGGAAATTTTCGCAGAAATTAAGAATTTCCCGGCTGCGGAGCTATCGGTTGTGGGTCATACCGACCGCACGGGTTCCGCAGCAAGCAATGCCAGGTTGAGCTTGAAGCGTGCGAAGGCGACATTGCGACGTCTAACCGAGGCAGGGCTCCGTCATAAACGTGTCGAGGTGGATTCGCATGGCGAAATTAATCCGCTTATCCCAACAGCCGATGGCGTCGCCGAGCCCCGAAACAGAAGGGTCGAAGTGACAATTCGCTGACCGCTATCGATCTCCGCGGATTGCCAAATAGTGGTCGGGGCGCAATACTGTCGCAAATTTCCCCTGAGATAGTAGTGTGAAAAGGAACGGCAAATGGTAGCGGTAGTCAAACCGATTGGGCAGGCGGAGCATATTTCGGATGAAGAGTGGGCGGTTCGAGTTGATCTGGCGGCCGCGTACCGCTTGGTTGATATGTATGGATGGTCGGACCTGATAGGAACGCATATTTCGGCACGGGTGCCGGGGCCGGAAGATCACTTCCTGTTGAATCCCTACGGTATGCTGTTCGACGAAATTACAGCGTCGTCCCTTATCAAGGTCGATTTGGATGGCAATGAAATTGGCGAGTCGGAATTTAAGGTGAACCCGGCCGGCTTCACGATCCACAGTGCGGTCCATATGTCGAATCCGGAACTGACCTGTGTCATGCATACGCATACGGCAGCGGGTACCAGTGTCGCGACGCAAAAGGACGGCATCCTGCCGATCAATCAGCATGCGCTGTTGGCGTTGTACCAAGTTGCCTATCACGATTACGAAGGACCGGCGACGGATCATGACGAACGGGCGCGGATCGTTGCCGATCTCGGCGATAAGAGAATTCTTGTTCTACGTAACCATGGTTTGCTCACGGTAGGTGAGTCGATCGGTGAAGCGTTCGTGTGGATGTACCGGGCTGAACGCGCTTGCAAAATGCAACTCGCCTTTCAGCAGAGCGGTGCGGAACTGCACCCGATTTCGGAAGAGGTGCAGCAGATTACCATGGAGCGGGCGCGCTCGGCGCAAGGGGCCAATGGCCGTCGGCCGACAGGTAAGCTCGAATGGCCTGCATTGCTGCGCAAGCTCGACAAGGTCGATACCTCTTACAAATCTTAAGATCTGAAGGGAGCACGCCGTGATGGGAGAGTCTTCGGTTCACTTTCACGGCCTCGCGCCGCGGTTTCTCGACAACGTACTGGAGATCCCCGTCTACCACATGAGGGGCGGCACCTCGACGGGGATTCTGCTTTCCGAAGCGCATTTACCAACCGATCTCGCACTTCGAGAGGAGCTGATCCGTCACATCATGGGCGTTCCTCTTGAAGGAGAGGTTGCCCGCAATGCGCAAATTACCGGTCTGGGCCGAGGCATTCCGCAAAGCTGCAAGGTCTTTATCGTCGAACGATCCGCGCGGGATGATGCGGATATCCAAAGTACGCTGGCGCAGCTCGCCCCGAACAAGGCCGCGATTGATTGGAGCGTGAATTGCGGCAACATGTCCGCCGCGCTGCCGACTTTCGCCGCGCAAGTCGGCCTGATCGCGTTGGCGCCCGGGACCAATAGGGTCCGCATCTTCAATACGAACACGGGTGTCGTAACGCATGCGCTGCTGGATATGCCGGAACCTTCCAACGCCATGGCGTCAGCGACCGAAATTCCCGGTGTCATGGGGCAATGGCCTGGCGTTCAGCTCGCCTTGCTGGATCCGGCCGGTGCGAAGACGGGCCAACTTCTCCCGACCGGCGATGGCACCGATAGGATCGATGGCATTGACGTGTCCTGCGTCGATCTTGCGGTGCCCATGGTTATCATTCGGGCAAGTGACTTGGGTAAAACCGCGTCAGAAACGCCCGAAGCGCTGGATATGGATTCCGCGTTCAAGGACCGGCTGCAACGTATTTGGATTGAAGGCGGTTTGAAGATGGGCCTGAAGGGAAAGAGCGGTGCGTCCATGACCGAGGCGGAACTGGCGGCCAGCGAAACGATTCCGAAAGTTTGTATTATAGCGGCGCCGGATGCGGAGGAAGTCGCACGCGGTGCGAATATTCGCGTGCGCTATTTTACGCCCCAAGCTGGACACAAGTCGCTTGCCGTCACCGGCGGTGCCTGTTTGGCCGCCTGCTGTCTGATACCGGGGACCGTTGGGCATGAATTGGTGCAAGGACTGAAGGACCTAGGCCCGGTCGAATCCGACCATGTGGTGCGGATGGCGAATCCGGCTGGACTTCTCAAGGCGACGATTGCCGGGTCGAGCCGGGAGGGGAAAATTGCAATGCCGAGCGCGGCCTATGAGCGCACCACGCAGATCTTACTGCGTGGGCATACACCGATCTACAACGCGTCGGCGGCGCTTAAATCGGCGTATCAGAACATTCTAAAAGCGGCGTAGCGCTTCTTGCCTTTGGTCAGGCGGCGATATCGCCTTCGTCCTTGAGCATGCGCACGGCGCTGCGCACGGCGTCCGCGGTTTTTTCCAGGTCTTCATCGGTATGTACGCAGGACATTACGCCGCCCGGCTTACTGTTCATATCACCGCCGTTGACGATAATGCCAAGCCGGAGCTTCGTCACCAACCAGTCGGTCCGTGATCCTTTCATCGTCTCCCGGTCCTGCGCCAAGGCATCGAACTTGGTCGGCGTGATCGGTAAGTTCTTTGGGTTGGTGAAGATGTAGAAGCCGGAATGCTCGCCATAACAGGCCCAGGGTACGTCTTCCGCCTCGAAGCCTTCATTGATGAGACGTCGTAATGTTGCTGCTTTGTCGCTTGCAACATCGCAAACGCCACCTTTCGCGATCAGTTCGAGCGCGGCAATTCCCGCTGCCGCTGACATCGGGTTTGCGTTGTAAGTGCCTTGGTGCTGTACTTTTTCGAAGCCTTTGGCTTCCGCGACCTCGAAGTCGAGCAATTCAAGAATATCTTCCCGACCCGTAATCGCACCGCCGGGTAGGCCTCCCGCCAGTATCTTTGCAAGGCTGCACATGTCGGGTGTGACGCCGTAAAACTCCTGCGCACCGCCGGGGGCGACCCGGAATCCGGTGACGACCTCGTCAAAAATCAAGATAACGCCGCGTTCTTCGGTAATTCGGCGCAGTTCCGCGACAAACTCGCGAGTCATTGGCACCTGACCAAAACTCGCGCCCGTCGGTTCGAGGATGACCGCCCCGATATCGTCATGTGCTTCGAAGATACGACGGGTAGCTTCGATATCATCCGGCGGTGCCAGCAGGACGTTCTCCGCAATACCGTCCAGCACGCCGGGGGAGGCCGTGCCGTCGAAATGGTTGCTGACTCCAAACGCCGCGTGATCGTGCCAGCCATGGAAATGACCAAGGAAACGGACGACTTTAGGCTTTCCGGTAAAGGCGCGCGCGAGCCGCAATCCCATCAAATTCGCTTCCGTACCCGATGACGTAAATCGGACGCGTTCTGCGCATGGTACCAACTGCTTTACCAATGCGCCCCAACGGACCTCCAACTCGTGGCAGGCACCGAAATGCGTGCCTTTATCGAGCTGCGCATGTGCGGCTTTTTGTACCTCCGGGTGATTATGGCCGAGGATCAGGGCCCCATGGCCGCCGAAATAGTCGACATATTCGTTACCGTCGATATCCCATTTATGGCTACCTTGGGCCCTATCGACGTAAAATGCATAGGGGTCAAGCTTGCGCGAATCATGAACAAGGCCGCTGGGAAAGACTTCCCGAGCTTCCTTTGCGCGCGCTGCTGAATTTGGCGTGTGCTCGCGGTACGCGGCGACGATCTTTGAATTTGTCGGCAGGGAATCTGGCATGACGATCCTAAGCGATTGGTTGTCCGATACCAGAGATTAGGTCATTGGCCTCTATTCATGCAATTACGCTGTTTTGCGGCTTCGTAATCAAGGGGAGGTAGAGGCAGACGCTACGGTGCGAGTGGCGGTTCGCTGTCGCCTGCCGCGCCGGCAAGATAGCGATAAAAAGCAGCACCACGGTTAATGAAAGATTTTGCGTTTCCGTCAATAAACCCTTTTCGTACTGCGGAAAGGCCGTAATAGCCCCAACTGTTTGGCCCCAAACGGTCGATGAAATGGACCGAAAGCAACGTCTTTGGTTCGAATAGGGTTAAAAACAAGAAACGAGTTTCAGTGACGTTTTCGATCCTGATTACAAGGCGGCCCCGCGTTGGCGCGCTTGCGGAAAGGCTGTATTTGTTCAGGCCGGTAGACCTCGTATCATCTTGCATGAAATAGAGTGGCGTTCCGCTCAAGACCTCTTTAGCGTCAAAATCGCGCCGCGATTCGATCGTCTCCGAATTCCGAAGCGCAAATGCATCCGAGATCAAAGTTCGCCACGCGGTATCTGTGGTTGACCAATAGAGGAGTCCCTTGGTAGCAGAAATCGCTCCGAAACGAGCCGCAATATCTTCAAGCGATTTTCCGTGTTTGAAGCGGCCCGAAATAGCGATGACAAAATCCATTGGTCCCTGCATTGCTTCCCAGCAGGTTTCAGATTTCTCAACTATGGTATTCCGCCAAGTTTTCACATTAGGTGGACCTCCTAACATGCCATAGACGGGAGAAACCGTTTGACCTAACCGAGAACAGGGGGTGTCTGGACCTTCCGCAGCTTGTAATGGCAAAGCGGCATTGAATATGAGGGTGATCAGGAGCTCGATAAATAGAGTCGGCTGGACCCAAGCTCGAGACATTTCTCAGACAGCTATTTTAGTTTGATATTTGAGAGGCTGAGCCCGCATTCCCATTATGTGGTTTAGGTATCCACGCGACCAAGCATTTCCTTGATCAACGGCAAGTGCTCACGGCCCCAAAATATTTCCTCATCGATGACAAAAGTGGGTACGCCGAAGATGCCGAGTTCCTCGGCTTCGGTTTGAATTCGCGAGACTTCAGCGGGGCCGCCTTCTTTAAGGTATTCGTTAAACCCGGTGACATCGGCGCCAGCTTCGTCCAGGACGGCGGCGATGACAGCGGGGTCCTCAATATCGAGCTCGCGTTTGAAAAAGCGTTCAAACACCAAATCATGATAGGGACGAAAAACGTCCTCGAATTGGGCGAACAGCATACCGACAGCGGCGATCGACGAGTCAAAGATTTTTCGTGGCCCGCGTATGGTCAGGCCTTGGCGGCGAGCGTATCGGCGAACGTCCATATAACTATAGCGGACACGCCGCCATTGATGGGGGTTGCGCTGTTCCGTAATGATTTCTCCGGTATCGGCGATTTGCGCGTCACCCAAATAGGACGGTATATCAAGCACATAAGGACGCCATAGAATATTGACTCCATATTTTTGGGCCAAGGCGTCCGCGGATGCAACGGCGAGATAGGCGTACGGGCTCTTATAGTCGGAATAAATCGTAATCGATTTCGTCATGGCTCACCCCGTTTCAGGAAAGCTTGAGCATCTGCCATCCAATCCTATATTAAGACGGTGCAACGTGCACCGGTCCCACAAATTCAGTTAGAAATATATGGCGACGCCAAACGAATTCGCCGAGCGGCGGCGGACATTCGCGATAATCTCGCACCCCGACGCCGGTAAAACGACCTTAACGGAAAAGCTGCTGCTGTTCGGCGGTGCGATTCAGCTTGCCGGGGCGGTGAAGGCGCGTGGCGAACGCCGGCGCGCGCATTCCGACTGGATGAAGGTCGAACGCGAACGCGGTATCTCCGTCGCCTCATCGGTCATGACCTACGAGTATCGTAACTTGACCTTCAACCTGCTCGATACGCCGGGCCACGAGGATTTCAGCGAGGATACCTATCGTACGCTGACTGCGGTCGATTCTGCGGTCATGGTGATTGATGCGGCAAAGGGTATCGAGGACCAGACGCGCAAACTGTTCGAAGTTTGTCGAATGCGCGACGTGCCGATTATTACTTTCATCAATAAGCTCGACCGCGAATCGCGTGATTGCTTCGAACTCCTTGATCAAATCGAGCAGGATCTTCAACTCGATGTCAGCCCGGCGAGCTGGCCGATCGGCATGGGACGCAGCTTTCACGGCTGTTATGATCTGCGCCGCGACCGGCTCCTATTGCTTGACCGGAAGGCGTCGGATATTCCCGACGAGGGCGAAGCATGCAACGGGCTGGACGACCCTAAGCTTGAAGAAAAACTGCCGGAGGACGCTGTACAGACGTTGCGCGATGAAGTCGATATGGCGCGCGGCCTCTGCGCGGACTTTGATTTGGAGGCCTATCGCGAAGGCAATATGACGCCCGTGTATTTCGGTAGTGCCATCAACAATTTTGGCGTTCGGGAGTTACTCGATGGCTTGGCCGAACTGGCGCCGCCGCCGTGCAAGCGTCCTGCGACTGAGCGCGACGTCGAGCCGGAAGAAAAGAAAGTCAGTGGATTCGTCTTTAAGATTCAGGCGAACATGGATCCCAATCACCGCGACCGTATCGCGTTCGTGCGGCTTTGTTCCGGACACTTTAAGCGCGGCATGAAACTATTGCATGTCCGAAGTGGAAAAACCGTGAACATGCATAACCCGGTGCTTTTCCTGGCCCGTGATCGCGAATTGGCGGAAGAAGCCTGGGCGGGGGACATTATCGGTGTCCCGAACCATGGCAATCTTCGGATCGGCGATGCTCTGACGGAAGGGGAATCGTTACAATTTACAGGTATACCGAGTTTTGCGCCGGAGCTACTCCAACGTGTTCGACCGGAAGATCCGATGCGGGCGAAGCATTTGGAGCGGGCGCTTCGGCAGTTAGCGGAAGAGGGTGTCGGGCAAGCCTTCAAAACGCGGCTCGGTTCAGACTGGATTGTCGGTGTGGTCGGGTCGCTGCAGTTCGACGTTTTGGCCGACAGAATTCGCACCGAATATAACGTGCCGGTCCGCTTCGAAGCTGCGGGCCTCTACACCGCACGCTGGGTTGCCGCCGATGATCCTCGCAAACTGAAAGAATATGCGGACGCGAACCGTGCCAGCGTTGCCGATGACCATGATGGGGCGCTCGTTTTTCTGGCACGCAATGCTTGGGCGTTGGGGCGAGCGGAAGAAGATTGGCCCGATATACGGTTCTTGAAAACGCGGGAACAAACACTTCAATAGAACCGGTGTGGAGCGGGGCCATGGCGAATACTGTTGTTGAGGAGGCCTTATCCAAAATTCCGCGCGTCAGGCTCGCTCACCTGCCGACTCCGCTTGAGTCCATGGAAAATCTTTCGCAGCGACTCGGCGGGCCAAGCCTTATCGTGAAACGCGACGATTGCACCGGTGTTGCGTTAGGGGGCAACAAGGCGCGCCAGGCGGAGTTTTACTTTGGCCAAGCCGTTGCGGCTGGCGCCGATACCGCAATCACGACTGGTGCATTTCAATCGAACCACGCCCGCATGACCTGTGCGTATGCCCGTAAGCTGGGTATGGCATGTGAGATCCAACTGGAGCACCGTGTTGCAGGTAAGGGGAACTCTTATTTGAACTCTGGCAATGTGCTGCTCGACCGTTTGCTTGGCGCCCGCATTCATGAATTTTCCGACGGCGAGGACGAAAAAGGTGCGGACGAAAATCTTGCGCGCATCGCCGCTGCCGTGGCGGCGGACGGAGGGAAGCCATTTGTCATTCCGCTGGGTGCGGACCATCCACCAGTTGGGGCGCTTGGCTATGTCGAGGCGGCTGACGAATTGCTGAACCAGGCCACTGCGATGGATATCAATATCGACATTGTTGTCCTGTCTTCGGGCAGTGCATCGACACATGCCGGCATGCTCGTTGGACTCCGGGCGCTGGGTAATAAGGCAAGAGTGCTTGGCGTCTGTGTCCGGCGCGATCAGGCGGCGCAAGCGGCGCGTGTTCTGGCACGATCGAATGCGACGGCCGAATTGGCAGGCTTGCCTGTCACGATTACTGAGGAGGATGTGCTGGTCACAGATTCCTATCTCGGCAGTGGGTATGGTCAGTTGACGCCGGAAGCCCGGGAGGCAATGACGCTCGCTGCAGAATGCGAAGGTCTGATTTTGGACCCGGTCTACACCGCCAAGGCAATGGCGGGCCTAATAGGTGCGGTTCGAGAAGGCTCGATCGACTCTCACGAGACGGCTGTTTTCCTGCATACAGGTGGGACCCCCGCGTTGTTTGCCTATGATGAGTTACTTACGGGCTCGTAAACGCGGACGATTATTTGTTTGGGCGATACTCGAAGGCGCCAACATCTGAATTTTTACCGTAAGGGCGCAACTCCCCATCGAAGTCGTCGGTCACCGGCCGGTCCTGCTTCGCGGCGAGGTCGATCAGCGAAGAGGCAGAGTCTCTCAGTCGGAAATCGCCTTTTGAAGGGGCGCGAAAAACGTCGTTCGCATTGTCACCAGTGACAATGACATTACCTCTCATCGTACTGGTCTGTCCTGGTGTGCGCCGAACAGGATTGTTGAGAATGTTATTCGTCACATTGGTATCGCTTTTGCCGTCTGGAAATCGGATGTCAGGCGCAATACGGATCGAGTCGGCGCCTCCCACCAGCGTGTTATGGGATACCTCGCCACCGACAGCGTTGACAATTGCGATGCCGATTTCACTGGAATCGGTAATTAGATTGTTGCGGACGCTACCGCCAAAATGCTCGGGACTCGCCATTCCTTCGCCGCCGAAGACGATGCCGATATGGCAACGGGAAATCTGGTTTCGTTCGATAACCGTGTTCCGACTGTTGCTTTTCATCTGAATGCAACTGCCCCGGTCGTAATGTGATGTCGGCTCTATGGTGGGTTCGCGTATGTCATGCAGGTAATTACCGACGATCCGGTAGTTCTCACAGAAATTACAATCGATACCTTGGAAATTGCCGCCCGGCGGGTGGGTGCTGTGAAAGATCTCGTTGTTGGAAATGGTGATCTTACGTGTGCGGCCATTTTTTCCACCTGAACCTTTCACCTCGGCATGACTATTCATCGGATAGTCCGCATGGTTGTCATAGATGCGGTTTCCATCGACTGTGATGTCATGGGCACCTTTGTCGAAAAAGATGCCGTGTTTGCCGCCGCCCGTAACATCGAGCGCCTTAAGCTTGATATACGTGGCGCCGCTGAATTTGATCGTGATTTCGGCACCGGCGCCGTCGATTACGACAGTGCCTGGTCCGTCGCTTGCCGTAACGGTGATAGGCGCGGCCTCGTTACCTGAGGCCTCCGCCGTAAACCGCAATTTTGTTCGGTACCGGCCCGGTGCTATGAGAATCAGGTCGCCCGCTTGCGCCGTGCGTATCGCCGCTTGCAACTGAGGGACAGTGGCGACGGAAATGCGCCGCTGACTGTCCGCAGTTGCGGCAGTGCTTACGCACATTACCGCGATGGTAGATGTCATGCAGAGACGTTGAAACGGTAGGGTCTTAGAAGTGAATAACCTCCGTGGCGTCTTCGTAAACTTCCTGCATGCGGCCGTGCGAAATGGCAGCAGCCTGGACCGCAGAAACCAGATGGATCCAGCGCAGTTCCGGGCGTGTCGCATGGAACTCTTCATAAGTCGCCTGATTGTGCTTGTAGGCGTGCATTTCCGTAAAGCTGTCACGGCAGGCGATTTTTGCCAGCATGTTGATGAGTGTATCGGCATCATACCCCTTGTCGGCATATTGCTGTGCCATTGCCGCGGATTGCTTTACCTCTTCGCTGGCACGCCAAGTCGCAATCGGGATCGACGGGAGACGTTCGCCGATTGGCAAGCTGGCGATAAGCGATTCCATGTCGGCGATCAACTGTTCCTGGCTTCGGTCCGGTAAGGCAGCGACCTTTTCGGGTTCCGGTTGCAGCACCGGTGCCAGTTTATATTGGGCTGATTTCACCTCGGGGCCGGTGTTCCATGTCAGCAACGCCCGCAACTTGGTTTGCATGGACAGTTCCGGTTGGCTGAGCAAATAGCGCCGAATATTGATGCCGGTATTGATATGTACATCCATCGGGTTGCCGGTTTGCGAGCGCAAGAAAAGCGCCGAACCGCCGACCGAGAGACCTTCGACCGTGCCTTCAAGGGAAAGCCCGTCCGTCAACGCTTGCGCGATAATCGCCGGTGTTTCGTCGAAGGCTTCGCTGTGGGCGATTGTATCGGCAAGCGCCGTAACTGCTGCCGTCTCCGATTCGTCGGTCTTGTAGCGCAAGACACGATCGAGGAGACCGTGTTCCTCGATCAAATCGTCAATGGCCGGAATCTGTTTCGCCCCCGGTGGGCGGGTCACATAGCGAACGGCCGGGCGAATCAGATATTTTGCGTAGTCCCAACCGAAATAATCCAGCGCGCGCCACGTAAAGACCGGGTAGAGGAAGTGATGATCATCCGCCGCATTCTTCAGAACCGCGACTTGCAGCAGATGGTCGAGTATCTGCATGGGCGACATCTTCTCCAGGAAGAACAGGTAATAGCTGTCTAGCTGATGATAAGCGCCACGCTGCAGGTAGTATGGCATGGCTTCAAGCGTATCTTCGACACTGCCATTTTCCGACACCGGTTCGGCTTCGGCAAGAATGTAGGGGCCCATTTGCGGGGAATGGATGTGTTTATTGGACAACGCGACATTCTGCACGACCGGCATCAAGGCGAATTCGCCCGTCAGGCGGTTGGAGATGTTTTGAATGGCATGCAGGCCGCTGACAGGATGCAACGGGCCGCCATGATGGCCCGGTGGCAGGTCGCTCGACCGGATAACAGCCATTGCGGACGCCAGGAGCATCTCTTTCACGGACGTACCGGAACGTAATTTCTCATACGTTTTGGAAACAATTTGATCCGGCGATGTTTCCTCGACGAACTGGACTAACGGCTCGATATGGTCGGGATACGAAACGGGCTTGTACATGGACCTTCCTCTCTTGGAACGCACGCATAGGGCGGCGTATCGGCCCCGTCCCGGAAGCTGCTGGAAAGCGCTGTCGGTCGCGGGGCGCGCCGCATCAAGGCGTAATGCTCAACTTTGTCCGCTTGTTTGTCAAATCGAGCGCAATCATGCGGCTCTGTTATCCCTCAGTTCGTTGAGACATACGCTGAAAGGCCGCGCACGTTTTCGTCGATATTGAGTTTGTGATAGACGGGGGGGAAGGCCCTTTGACGGCAATCCATGCGCTCGCAGGTGCGGCACTGAACGCCGGCCGGCACGCCCCGGTCGGGATTGTCCAGATCAATGCCGTCGGCATAGACCAGTTCGCGCGCGAAAGAGAGCTCACAGCCGAGACCGATGGACAAAAAGCTTTGTGGCGCGCCATAGCCACCCGTCCGCGTGTGGATCGTGCGCGCAATGCAAAAGTACTTTTCCCGGTCGGGCATGACGGAAACTTGCGCATTGATGACTCCTGGTGAAAGGAAGGCGGCGTAGACGTTCCAGCGCGGGCAGGCGCCGCCATAGCGTGGTATGCGGAGGCCTGAAAGCGAGAATCGTTTTGAGACATTGCCCGCGATGTCGACCCTCAGCATATGAAACGGAATGCCCTTATCGCCGGGACGTTGCAGCGTTGTAAGGCGATGGCAAACCTGCTCGAAGCTGACACCGAAGTGATGTTGCAAGAGTTCAACATCATAGCGCAGCGCCTTGGCGCTTTTGAGGAACGAGGCATAGGGCATCGATAGCGCGGCGGCAAAATAGTTTGCCAAGGCGACTTTACCAAGAGACCGCGCTTCGCCGATTTTCAAGCCGCCTTCGTTTAAAAGCATGTCGAAGACGGGTGTCGCGGCCAGTAGGCCAATCTGATGGGCTAATTGAAAGATACGGCTATGGCGCGCCAGCATTTCCGAGATTTCCAGCGTCCGGCTCGTCGTATCGAATCGTCTTGCAGTTTCGGCGCCGGGCGCTGGCGGTAGGACGGCGACACGAACGCCAAATGCGGTCTTCATAAAGTCGACCATGGCGTTAAAGGGGTCTCGCTTGTCAATGTCCGCTTCCAGGCGAATTCGCTCGGCTTCGGCTTCGATGTCAGGAAAATGATTGCTGTTGGTCTGAATAAAATCGGACACCTGCTCGGCGGGAAGCTGGCTTTCAAAATCGAGCAACGCAACAGCCTCATCGGACACCTGTTCGGTGAGGGTGAGGACGTCCATCTGCTTCTTGCGATAGGTATCGTACAGCGCAACGATGGCTTTGGACGCGACCGGCGTGGCGGATACCAATTCCCGGACGTCCGTTGTGGTCAGATCCATTTCTTCGAACATATCGTCGCCAAACACCTCCATCAGGTCCGCGACGAGTTGGCCTTCCTCGTCTTCGGCCAAATCCGATAAATCGAGGCCGAACTGTTCCGCCAGGCGCAATAGCAAATCGACCGTTACGTTGCGGTTGTTGTGTTAGATGTGGTTCAAGTTCCTGGGTGAAATACCCAATTTTTCGGCGAGTTGGGCTTGTGTCATCCGTGACGAGCGCCGCAAACGCCTAATTTTTGCACCGAGCTTGAGCGTCTTGCTTGTTGATTTTTCAGCCATATCGCACGCTTTGTAATTTACAAAATTTACAAATAGAAAATCGTAAATTTTCTTATTGTTACATAATTAATTGTTGTCTTTCAGGTTATTATGGAATTTTTGTGTGTTTTGTAATGTTATACGCATATCAAATAACCCGCCGTATTTATCATGAAATGGTGCGGTGCACAAACTTATTAGAAGACAGGTTCGTCTGTGCGGTCTGGCTTCCCAACAAAAGAGAGATGACCATGTACGATCAGATTCGCAATTTGAAAACAGAGATCGAAGAAAACCTTTCCCGGGCCGATAGCGGTATTTCACTGAAGACCGATGGCGATGCGCAGTCCTGTCCGTCTGAAAGCAAAGACGCTTGGCCGTGCGCCGATCCAGGACGATGGGACAATGTGGCGCGTGATTATTCCACTGAAGATGTGCGCCGGCTTACGGGGTCGATCCGAATTCGCCACACATTGGCGGAAATGGGTGCGCGAAAACTTTGGAAGTTGTTGCAGACGGAAGATTATGTGCCGACCTTTGGCGCTTTTACGGGCAATCAGGCGGTACAACACGCCAAGGCGGGACTGAAGGCGATTTATCTTTCGGGCTGGCAGGTCGCCGCGGATGCCAACAGTGCCGGTGCGATGTACCCCGATCAAAGCCTCTATCCGGTCGACAGTGTGCCAAAGGTGATCCGTCAGATGAATCAGGCGCTCATCCGGGCCGATCAAATTCAGCATCTGGAGCGTATGGATGGCGAATCGGAAGATGATACGGATTATATGCTTCCCATTATCGCCGACGCGGAAGCAGGGTTTGGGGGGCCGTTGAATGCGTTTGAACTCGCCAAGTCGATGATCGAGGCTGGTGCCGCGGGAATTCATTTTGAAGACCAACTCGCATCGGAAAAGAAATGCGGTCATCTTGGTGGCAAGGTTCTGGTTCCGACCCGTACTTTTGTCCGGACGCTGAACGCGGCACGTTTGGCTGCCGATACGATGGCTGTCCCAACGGTGATTATGGCGCGGACCGATGCCGATGCTGCGCGCTTGATCACGAGTGATATAGACGAGCGTGACCAGCCCTTCCTGACAGGGGAACGGACGGCGGAAGGTTTCTATCGGATGACCGGTGGAATCGAATGCGCCATTGCACGGGGCCTTGCCTACGCGCCGTACGCCGATTTGATCTGGTGTGAAACCTCGACTCCGGACCTGGACGAAGCGCGCCGGTATGCTGAAGCGATCCGCAGTGAATATCCTGACCAGATGCTGGCGTACAACTGTTCGCCGTCATTCAACTGGGCAAGTCATCTGGGTGAAGAGGAAATGGCGCAGTTCCAGCGCGAGATTGCGGCGATGGGCTATAAGTATCAGTTCATTACCCTGGCCGGTTTCCATAGCCTTAACTTGGCGACGTTCAAGCTTGCGAAAGCCTATCGGGAGCGCGGCATGGCGGGCTATTCGGAATTGCAGCAAGCGGAGTTTGCCGCAGAGTCCGAAGGCTACACTGCAACTCGGCACCAGCGCGAGGTCGGCACGGGCTACTTCGATGCCGTCGCCGATACGGCTGCCGGCGGAAGCTCCTCGACGACGGCTATGGCCGGGTCGACTGAGACAGCGCAGTTCTAGGATCCTGGAGAAGTTAGGGAGACGGAGCGCCGGGTTCGAGTGTGTCATTTTCGGCACTCGCGGCCCGGCGGTTCGGAATCAGAAACCAGATGAACGCGAGCACCTGAAGTCCGAGGAACGTGCCAAACGCGGCGCGATAAGCTTCCGGCAAATAGCTGCCGTCGGCGGCCGGGGGCCAAAGATCGATAATCGCGCCGATACCGTATTGCGCGACATAGACACCACCAAACGCCAGAACATTAAGTCCCGTATTGACCCGGCCCGCATAGTCCAGTGGAAAGTGCCGGCTCAGCAGAGGGTAGGCCAGAACGACGATATTCATCGTCAGGCCAAACAAGATCCAAGGCCAAATCCCGATCGGATCAAGCTCAAACGTAATGGCCGCCTGGGAAAATAAAAATATTATCATGCCCCACCCGATAATCTTGCCCAGGCTCACATTCCATCGCTCCAGAAAGTCCGCGACAACGCCATTCGAAACGAACCCTAATGTCATCGACGCGGTGAGGACGAACAGGTAGTTCGCGACATCAGCTCGCTCCAGTCCCGCTATATCCTTCAACCACGGCCCTGCCCAGAGCGATTGAATTGCCATATTCGCGGCCAGCGCTGTAATCGTTAGCGGGGCGTAGCGCCAGAATAGCCGATCCCCATAAATGTGCCGAAGACCAGCCAACTGCGTATGCAACGAAGATCGTGTCGGCCGCTCTTTGCGCTCCGGCACGGTAAAGAAGATGATCGAAGAAACCGCAACCGTTATCGCGGCCAGTACAAAAAATACGCCGCGCCAGTCGGCGTAATGCAACGCTGCTTCAAGCGGCGCCGTGGCAGACACGGCACCAAGCCCGCCCATAGCCATAAAACAGCCATTGACCAAGGGCCAGCGCCGTTCCGGAAACCAAAGGGTAATTGCCTTGAACGATGCCATCAGCCCGCCGGCAACGCCTAAGCCGATGAGCCCGCGCGCAACAGCAAGCATCTCCTTGCTATGGCCAATTGCAAAAAGAACGGCACCGAGAGCGGCGAACAAAAGAAAGGTTGCCTGCACCCGTCGCGGGCCGAAGCGATCCAGGAGTAGGCCAAGAGGAACCTGAGCGGCGGCAAAGGCTAAAAAATATGCAGAGGTAATCAGACCGAGATCACCGGCGCTCAATCCGACTTCGCTGATTAGCTGAGGGGCAATAACGGCGTTTGTCGAACGGTACAGATAGGACAAGAAATAACCGCCGGCAAAAGGCAGGAATACGGTCAGGACAAGCCGGAGCAAACTGTGTTGCGGGGTCGCGGAGGAAACGGCGGTCATGACGGCGATACGGTTCGGCTGATCAGGATCAGACGCCAAGCGCCATGCCGTCCCGTCCGGGATCGGCGGCGCCCGTAAGCTTTCCATTGTCGTTCATGACTCCGTGAACGCCGGCAAAGCCGTAACTATTGGGGCTGCGTCGAACTTCGTATCCCATGGCTTCAACCTCATCGGTCACGTAACGGGGAATACGGTTGCTGACATCGACAGCATTGCTAGTAACGGAAAAGCGGGGCGCGGCAATGGCATCGGAAATCGGCATGCCGAACTCGAGGATGTTGAGGATCACCTGCATAACACCGAGTGTGATGTGGGTCGCGCCTGGTGCGCCGACGACGATATAAGGGGCGCCATCGCGAAAGACAATCGTCGGGGTCATCGAGCTCGTATAGCCTTTTCCAGGTGCAATGGAAGCAGCGCGGCCTGGCCGAGGGTCGAAGATACCCATGCTGCCGTTATACATGAAACCAAGATTCTCGCTCACGACACCAGACGGCATTCCAAGCGTGTGAGTCATGGTCACGGCGTTGCCATACTCGTCGATCGTTGAGACTTGCGTCGTGTCTTTCGATTCCGGCGCTAGCGGCATTCGTTCGACATGCGCCTTTTTACCCGCTTCGAGCTTGGCCGCGAATTGTTTCGCATGTTCCTTGCTGATCAGCCGTCCCACCGGAATGTCTACGAAGGCAGGATCGCCCATATGGGCTGCCTTATCGATAATGCCGTATTTAATGGCCTCTGCCAGGACGCGAATATAATCCGGTGAATTATGCCCCAAGCTGGCAATATCGAAATTCTCCAGAATGTTCAGCATTTCGAGTAACACCATACCGGCGCCGGGCGGGTGATTGGTTGCGACCTTATACCCTCGGTATTCACCCCAAAGCGGAGGTGTGTGCGTTGTCGCGACATTCTTCAAATCGTCTTGTGTGATAAGACCATCATGGCGGTCCATTTCGTCGGCAATTTCCGCAGCGATACTGCCCGAATAAAATACCTCGGCACCATCTTGTGCGATCTGCCGTAACGTTTCGGCATAGTTCGGATTCGGGATACGTTCACCGAGGCCGCGCAATTCGCCGTCCGCGGTAAAGAACAGTTTGCGCGTAGCCTCGAAGGCGCGGAGCTTGTCGATATTGTTAACCCGGCCCAATGCCGCTTCTTGCATTGTGATATAGGCATATGCGGTCGGGCGGACCAGCCGGCCGAATTCGGCGTGGTCGATTGCGGGCTGAACCAGATCGGCCCAATCCATCGACCCGTAAGCGGTGGCAGCTTCCCAATAAGCTTTGAGGCTTCCCGGCACGGCAATGGATTGATAGCCCATTTCATTGACCCGGCCGCGCAACCGGAACCCAAATCCGTCTCGTGTTTCACCTTCAATCAAGTCGGCCCACATATCTTCACGGGCGGCGCCCGGGGCTTTGCCTAGAAAATTGATGCACTCATGTACATTATCTTTGGGCATGTAGACCTGCATCGTCCCGACACCGGCGATGCTGCACATCAGTGGATCAACGACTCCTTGCACCAGAGCGCAGGCGATAGCGGCGTCGATGGCGTTGCCGCCGCGCTTCATCATGAGTGCTCCCGCCTCAACCGCCTCTGGCTGGGGCGCGGAAATCATACCGTGAGTCATTGTGATCCTCTGGGGCCAATCAGACTGTTAGTGCCATGCCGTCGCGTCCGGGGTCGGCGGCACCGGTCCATGCGCCATCATCGATCCGGATGCCATGCACGCCGGCAAAGTGGTAGGACAGATAGCTGCGCGCGACAGGGTAGCCGATCTTTTCCAGTTCGTCGGTCACGAAACGTGGAATACGGTTGCAGACATCGATCGTATCGCTGTTTGTGGAAAACCGCGGTGCTGCGATGGCGTCGCTGATCGACATGCCGAAGTCGAGGCTGTTCAGCAGGCCTTGCAGGACACCCATCGTTATATAGGTTCCGCCCGGTGCGCCAATAACGATATGCGGCTCGTCGCCCTTGAAGACGATTGTCGGGGACATCGCCGTAAAACGGCCCTTTCCGGGTGCGAGCGATCCCGCACGCCCGGGACGGGGATCGAACACACTCATGCAGCCATTATACATGAAGCCCAGACCGTCGGTGACGACGCCTGACGGCATGCCAAGCGAGTGGGTCATGGTAACCGCGTTGCCTTCTGAATCCAGGGTGCAGACATGTGTTGTGTCTTTCGACTCAGGTACTTCCTTCAGCCGTTCGACGTGCGAAATTTTTCCAGCCTTGATCGCTGCTGCGAGTTGGCTTGCGTAACCTTTGTCGAGGAGTTCGTCGAACGGCACGTCCACGAAGAGCGGGTCGCCGACGCGCGTATCCTTGTCGATTGTCGCGTATTTCATCGCTTCGCTGACGACCCGGATATAGTCGGGCGAATTGTGCCCCATCGCCGCAAGATCGAAGTTTTCCAGGATATTCAGCATCTCCAGCACCATGATACCGCCGCCGGGCGGTGGATTGGTGGAAATGCGGTAATCCCGATAGGTCGACCATAAAGGATCGACGCGGCTGGTTTTGTAGTTTTTCAAATCATCCAGGCAGAGCAGACCACCGTTCTTTTGCATATCGTCGGCGATTTCTTCACCGATCTCGCCGGAATAGAAGATGTCCGCGCCGCCCTCGGCAATGCGTCGCAGCGTACGGGCCATGTCCGGGTTTTTGACGACGCTACCGACCTTGGCAATTTCGCCATTCTCGTCGAAGTAGATGCTGCGTCCGGCAGGGGTTGAGCGCATTTTATCGATGGTGGGAAGACGGCCATTATCGTGCTTCTTGACCCAAAAGTCGTAGACATGCGGTCGGACGACAAAGCCGTTTTCCGCATGTTCGATGGCCGGCGCGCAGATATCTTTCCAATCCATTGTGCCGTGTTCGAGGATCGCTTCGTAATAGGCCTTGAGGCTGCCGGGAACCATGATCGACTGATAGCCGACCTCGTTGAGTCGGCCTTCCAGGAAAAAACCGAAGCCATCCCGGGATTCGCCAACGATCAAGTCTTCCCACATGTCGTCGCGCACAGAGGACGGCGCGCGCGTGTGGAAGTCGATAAAGCCGTGAAAATTCTTCTTCGGCAGATAAAGGTGCATGGAGCCGAAACCGGCGATTCCGCACATCTGCGGATCGACAACATTTTGCACCAGGGCGCAGGTAATGGCCGCGTCGACGGCGTTGCCACCGTTCATCATGACGACGGCTCCTGCTTCAACAGCTTCTGGTTGGGGGGCCGTAATGATACCGCGCGCCATGTCTGCCTCTCAAAAGTGAAAAATTGGATGAAGGCGCAGTATGAGGCCGGACACCAAACCGTGCAATCCGAGGTTCCCGGAAGGGATTGGCTCGTTCTAAATATTCCCTACTGCACGACCAAATTGAAGCGTACGGTGCTGTCCAGACCGCCTGCTTGAATTTCACTGACACCCATTTTCAGCATAGTGCTGTCCGACTGTTCGAACGGCGCAAAGCGGATGCCGTTCACGAGTGTTCCCAGCGCGGTGCCAAGATCCCGCAGAGCGAGGCTGCCATGCTGTTCTTCTATGACGAAGTGCCGTGGCGCCATCTCGAAGGGCTTGGTTACGCGAAGCAGCAGTTCGACGTCTTTTGCGCTGGCTGCCTCGCCTGCCACGGCGCGCCGGCCAACAGAGAAGGGCAAACCTGTAACGACGAAGCCGTCCGATCCTATTTGCGATTCGACTTCCGGTGAACCGGGCCGTAATCGAATTTCCGTGATTTCCGACAGCGCGGCGCCGGCGGCGTGCAGTTGATCGTCGTAAATGCGTTGAGTGGCATCGCTGAGCCGTTTACACAGCATTCGCAGTAAGGTTAGCGCGAGTGGGTTTTTGTCACCGAAGGCTGTGTCGAAATCCTGCTTGGTGATCGTCAGGAGAGTTACATCCGTTGCAGCGCGGGTTGTTGTAGATCGCGCTTTATCGCGGATGACACCGACTTCGCCAAATATCTGACCATTGTGCAACTGCGCCAAGGGAACTACGGTATCACCAGCTTTGCGCGACACTTCAACGGCGCCCGACGCGACGATATAAGAGCAATCGCTGGCGTCACCCTCTTCGTAGATGGTTTCGCCCCGCTTGAATTGCGTTTCCTTCATCGCGAAGGGAACCTTTCACATTGGTTAGATCGCTTCGACCTCCCGAAAGCGCGCGATTGCCGCGGCATCGTAGCCGAGTTCCGCGAGAATTTCGTCATTGTGTTCGCCGAGTTTTGGCGGGCGCCGATGGATGCCTCCCGGTGTCTCAGAGAGCGAGACCGGGGTGTCGATGATTGGCGCCGGTTGCGATAGTCCTGGATAACCGATCGGCTTCATGAAGCCGACTTCCTGGATATGTTCATTGTCGAGCGCCTCTTGTGGCGTAAATACGGGCGCAGCCGGCAGGCGGGCAGATTCAAGTTGTTCCAACGCTTCTTCTGTTGTGCGCTCGCCGCACCAGGCCTGCATCCGCTCGCTGATGATCTCGGCATGTTCGGCACGGGCCTCGTCGCCCTTGAACCGGGGGTCTGTCAGCCAGCTTTCCTCGCCCATGAGATCTGCCCAACGTTTGTGCATGAGTTCGCCGATGGCCACACAAATGATTTCGCCATCCTTGGTTTTGAAGGAATCGGACGGTGCACTCAATTGTCCGCGATTCCCCGTGGCAACGCGATTTTCCTGGGTGAGGGCTTGCTCGATCAGCGTCGAGTTCGCGTTGGTGAGAGCGGTGGCAAGCAGCGAACCCTGGACATGTTGTCCCTGTCCTGTCGCCTTATGCGACATGATAGCCGCCATGGTCCCGAGGGCACATAAAGTCGCGGTGCCGTAATCGACCCAGGGATAGTAGGAGCGCATGGCGCTGTCAGCGGTTCCCGACAGATACATGGCGCCCGACATCGCTTGCGCGACCGTATCGAAGCCGACCTTGGTCGACATGGGCCCGGTCGAACCGAAGGCGGTTGCCGTGGTCAGGATGATGTCCGGCTTGATCGCTTTCAGGGTTGGATAGTCAAGGCCAAGCTGCTTGCGCGGCCGCTCCGGCATATTCACGAGGACCACATCGGCGGTCGCAACCAGCTTCTCCTGGATTTCGCGGCCTTCCGGTTTTGTCGGGTCGAGCGTCATGCCGCGCTTGTTGCGGTTCATCTGCAGAAACATCGCCCCGGTTTCATCTTCTGTCATCGGAAGGATGCCGCGGTCTTCGCCGCCGCCCCGCTTGTCGATGCGGATGACATCAGCGCCAAAATCGCCCAGTAGAGCGCCGCACCAGGGCCCCGCGATAAATCGCCCAAAATCAAGAACCCGAATCCCGTCCAGTACGCCGCCCATTTCTGCTCTCCTGTCGAATTATGCTTTAACGAAAACCGCGCCGTCTTCGATTTTAACTTCGTAGACCTTCAGATCTTCGCTTACCGGTGCGCACAAAGCCTTGCCGGATTTCACATTGAAGCGGCCCTCATGAAGCGGGCATTCGATTTCGTCACCTTCCTGAAATCCATCGGCCATCGAGGCGAAGGCATGGGTGCAGATATTGTGAGTTGCGAAAATTTCACCGTCGACATTGAACAAGGCAATTTCCTCGCCGTCGATCGTGACCTTCTTGGGGTCGTCGGGGTTGATTTCCGTCGTATTGGCCACTTGGTGCCACGTTTCGTCCGCCATGATTCACTTTCTCCCAAAACGCTGATTATTCCTTTTCGACCGTAGTCGAGGTCGAACGCAGCAAGATATAGATTTCTCGGCCCATGATTCCTAGTGTATTCCTACGCCACCGGCGGCATAGGCTGTCAGCATCTTTTTCAACGCAGCCGTGAACGCCGAATGATTTTCAGCGATTTTGACACTTTCACGACCCTGACGATCGTATTGGCTTTTATGCTCGCTGGTGTGTCGAAGGGCGTCATTGGCTTTGGTCTGCCGCTGATATCGATACCGATCATCGCGACAATTCTTCCGGTACCTGTCGCCATCGCGCTGACCGCGGCGCCAATTCTATTCTCCAATTTGTTCCAGACACTGCAGGGCGGGCGTCAAGGCGCTGTATTGCGCCGATTTTGGCCATTCGTGGTGGCGATGATAATCGGCGTCCTGTTCGGTGCGCAGATTTTAACGCGCGCGGATCAGAGTACGGTTTCGGTCATTGTCGGCAGCTTTTTGCTCTTGTTCGTGACAACACAGTTCATGTCTTTGAGACCGAATATCTCGATGGAAGCGGAGCGGCGGCTGAACCCGGTTATTGGCGCTGTTTCTGGATTGCTGGGCGGGGTTTCGAGCATGTTCGGCCCGATCGCAATTACGTATCTTGTGTCGCTAAAGCTGCCCAAGGACGAATTTATTTCAACCATCGGGCTGTTTTATTTCGTGGGGATATTGCCACTCTACGCGACATTGGTGATTACCGGCGTGATCGCTCAAAACGAAATAATTGCCTCGGTTCTCGCCTGTATTCCGCTTTACGCCGGGTTGTTCTTCGGGACCTGGCTGCGGCGGCATATATCGCAAAGGCTGTTCCAACGTGTCCTGCTCGTAGCGATGGTCTTCGTCAGCCTGAACCTGATACGCCGCGGCTTCGTTTAAGGACGCTCCCTACACGAGGGTGCGGCCGCCATCGACATAGATTGTCTGCCCCGTGATGAAGGCGCCAGCGGGGGACAGCAACAGAAGTGCCGTGCCGAACAAATCTTCCACCGTCGCCATGCGGCCCATGGGAATATGGGACATTTGATATGCGCGGTATTCCGGGTCGGTCATAAAGGGATTGGACATCGGGGTCGGAACAACCGCCGGGCCGATTGCGTTGACGGCGACCTGATGCTTGGCCCATTCGACGGCCAGTACACGCGTCAGCTGCGTCAGGGCCGCTTTGCTGGATGCGTAGGCGGCATAGTTCGGGTTGGCGACGGTACTGGATACGGAAGCCAAGGTGACAATCCGGCCACCGCCCTGATCGATCATCACTTTACCTGCTTGCCGTGCGATCAAAAGGGCGCCGGTCACGTTTATATTCATGCTGGCGGTAAAGTCTTTGATGGGTAGTTCCAAGGCAGAGGCAATGCGCAGGATACCAACCGCATTCAAGACCCCGTCGAGCCGGCCTCCGTTGGCCACGGCCTGCGCGACAGTCGATGCACAAGAATCTTCATCGGTAATGTTTAATGTGCATGCCGAATGGCCGTCGCCGGGTAGTTCGTCGCGAACCCGGTCGATCGCGGCTTCATCGACATCGGCGATGGTCAGTTTTGCGCCACGCCGGGCCAACTCCCCTGCGATACCGGCCCCAATGCCGCCGGCGCCTGCGACCAGAATCGAACGGCCTTCGATGTCGAATATATCGGTCATGGGGTATCCTCTGGATCGATCAGTATTATTTCCGCGCCATAAGGCACAAGGGCACTGTCTTCGACAAGGATTGCGGCAATGCGGCCCGAAATGGGGGCTGCGATGACTGTCTCAGTATCCAAAATTTCCAACAAGGCTAATCGGTCGCCTGCCGTGACTTTCTGCCCTACCTCCGTTCTCACGAGAGACAATGACCCGACCGCAGGTGCGCAAACTGCAATCGGATTTGCAAAATTTTTGAGTTCTGTCGTTTGTTCGCCGCCAATTTGAACGCGCTTTCCATTCCGCTCTATGCTGACTTCGGTCAGCCGACCGCCGTCGATCAATTTTTCGATGCTGGAGATTTCAGTAGGTGTCAAAGGCAAGACGGGCTCCTATTTTCTGAATGCGCCCGTATACTGCCTTCAAACGAGATCTGTAGGAACAGGGAAGATGATGTGCAACGGGTCCTGATCGCCAATCGAGGCGAAATCGCTCTTCGCGTGATACGCGCTTGCCGCAAGGCAGGACTGGAAACCGTTGCGGTCTATTCGGAGCCAGACGCGAACTCGCCGCATATTTGGGTGGCGGACACGGCAGTCTGCATCGGCCCTGCGCCACCTCTGCAAAGTTATCTGAACGGCGACGCTATTCTTCATGTTGCGAAAGCCGAAAGTTGCGATGCGATTCATCCGGGGTATGGGTTCCTCGCTGAAAACGCTGCATTTGCTACAGCCTGCGAGGATAACGGCGTAACGTTCATCGGGCCGAGTGCGGCTTCGATCCACACCATGGGGGATAAGGCGGAGGCGCGCCGCGCCGCCATCCGGCTTGGTGTCCCTGTTGTTCCTGGGTCGAAAGACAGTTTCGTCGATTCCCAGGCAGCATCGGACGCGGTTAGCGATATCGGGTTTCCCATATTGCTTAAGGCCCGGTCCGGTGGCGGCGGTCGCGGTATGCGGGTCGTCGAAAATGCTGCGGCTTTTGAGGGGCAATTCCGGCAGGCCACGGCGGAAGCCGCGGCGGCATTCGGTGATGGCGGGGTCTATTTGGAACGTTACTTTTCCAGGGTCCGCCATATCGAAGTGCAGGTGTTGGGGGACGGGACCGGGCAGGCCGTACATCTCTGGGAGCGCGATTGCAGCACGCAGCGCCGGCACCAAAAGCTGGTGGAGGAAGCTTTGTCGCCAGTGCTTGATGCCGCGACCAGAGAGGCGATTTGCGCCGCAGCGGTCAGTCTGACAGGTGGGATTAATTATCGCGGTGCGGGAACCGTTGAGTTCCTGTACGACCCCGCTGCCAACGAATTCTATTTCATCGAAATGAATACGCGCATCCAGGTCGAACACCCGGTTACTGAAATGTTGACCGGCATCGATCTCGTCGCCGAACAGCTTTGTATTGCGGATGGGCGGAGCCTATCTTTCGATACACCGCCACCGCCGTCCGGCCATGCCATTGAATTCCGCATCAATGCGGAAGATCCCGCGCGGAATTTTCAACCCAGCCCGGGGCGAATTGAGGAATGGCGGCCGCCGACGGGCCGAGGCATACGGCTCGATAGTCACGTTTATCCTGGATATCACGTTCCGACGTTCTACGATTCCTTGCTTGGGAAATTGATTGTGCACGGCGCTGACCGACCGGACGCACTTGCAAAGTCGAAGTTGGCATTGAGTCGCTTCGCCGTCTCAGGCGTGGAGACGACAATACCCTTTCATTTGGAATTGCTGGACGACCCTGACTTTCAAACAGGCAATATTCATACAGGCTGGGTCGAGGCACGTGCAGAATGAGCAAGACCGTTAACCTGATCGACCTGACTTTGCGCGACGCGCATCAGTGCTTGTGGGCGACACGGATGACGACCGGCATGATGCGGGATGTCGCACCATTGCTCGACCGTGCCGGGTTTGAGGCAATCGACCTGGTTGGCGGCGCCGTGTTCGATGTTTGCGTACGCTATCTGCACGAAGACCCTTGGGAACGTATGCGGATCCTGAGCAAGTGGGTGACGGAGACACCGCTGATCATTCATACGCGTGGGCAAAGTTTGTTCACCTTCGAGTTCTTTGCCGACGATGTTGTTGAGCTGGCGGCAGAGCGGTTTGTGGCTAACGGTATGCGTTATCACACGCCCTACGATGCGTTGAACGATATCCGTAATCTGGAAATCCCGATCCGCACGGCACGTAATCTCGGCCTGCATACGGTGCCGGGATTGGTCTACACTTTCTCGCCAGTGCACACGGACGACTACTATGCGGCCAAGGCGAAGGAGTTGGTCGCGCTCGGCGTCGATGGGGTGTTTATCAAGGATCCTAGCGGTCTACTCACGCCGGAACGCATCGTCACCCTTGCGCCCGCGATCAAGGCGGTGATCGGTGACTTGCCATTGCAGCTTCATACACACTGCCTGTCCGGTCTTGGCCCTTATGTCGCATTGCAGGCCGTGAGCCACGGTGTCGATACGGTGCACACGGCGACATCGACCTTGGCCAACGCCGCTTCGCATCCGCCGAGCGAGCTGTTCACGCTCAACTGCCGCCGCCGCGGCTTCGAGGTGCCGGTCGATCTGGATTTGGTGGAAGAGGCCGCCGCGCGGCTGGAGATTATCGCTCGGTCTGCCGACAAGCCGACCGGCTCGCCAAACGAATTTGATGAGTTTCATTTCCACCACCAGGTGCCTGGCGGGATGATCTCGAACCTCGAATTTCAGCTCTCGACATTGGGGCTGGAGGGACGGCTTGAAGAAATCCTTGACGAAGCCGGCCGTGTCCGTGCCGATCTCGGCTATCCCATTGTCGTTAGTCCGTTCGCGCAATACATTATGACCCAGGCGATCATGAACGTGATGGGCACTGAACGTTATGCGACAGTGCCCGACGAGGTGCGGCGCTACGTGCTCGGTGGTTATGGCGAAATCGCCGGTGATATCGATCCTAACCTGTTCGACCGTATCGCCCGCGGCGCTGAACCGGTCATGGAGCGCCCGGGTGCGCTTGTCCCGCCGGCGCTTGACCGACTTCGTTCCGAACGGGGGCCATTCCAATCGGATGATGATTTGCTGCTCGCGGCCTTCTACGCACCAAAGGAATTCGATGCATTGAAGGAGGCTGGCCCGATAGACGTTGCGTCGCCGCTCGACGGCGGCCCTTTGCCGACGCTAATTCGCGAAATTGTCAGACGTCCGGATGTTAGAGCTCTGCAAGCGGCAATAGCGGACTAGGGATTCTTTGCGAGATGAGCGAGAACGGCGCGGGCTTCCTTGGAGTTCCATTTCGCCTCGCCGATGACGCCGCCGAGAATGCGGCCGGACCCGTCGGCCAGTAGTGTCGTTGGCAGGGTCGTGGTTTCGAACAGCGTCATCAGGCTGGCATGGGGATCCTTGTACAAATTCAGCGCGTCCAGTTCATGCTCTTTCAGGAACGCATCGGGGTTCTTGCCAACCTGTTGCCCGGATGCGATTGCGATGACCTTGAAATGTGCGTCCTTGAATTCCTGCGCTATTGCATTGAGGGTGGGCAGTTCGCGGACGGGCGTACACCAGGTTGCCCAGAAGTTGATCAGGAGGGCTTTTCCGCTGAAATCACGAAGCGACGTCCGTTGATTGCTGGCGTCGAAAAATACGGTATCCGGTACGGGTGGCTTGTTTGAGATCAGCCTGAAACCGGGCATTTTGCGCGCCAAGGACTCGAAGGTGACATCATCGGCGGCCTGCCCGGGTTGCGGTGCAGCCAGAAAACTTAAACACACAGCGAAGCCCAGCACGATACTGGTCAGTCCGTTCATTGGGTTTTCCCTTCGGCAGGGTGCGCGGTCAACCATTCGCGCGCCAATTCCTGGCCCCTGGCAATTTCGTTCGGCGTCATGTCCTGTTTCCGAAAGTCGATGCCTTCTTGGACTGCGGTGCGGTCATTGTCTGGCGGCAGGCGGGCAAGGACGACCGTGAACCATTTATAGGCCCGAGGCTTATCTTCGTCCGCGTTGTACTCCTTGGTATGCGCCAACCCTGCGGTGTGCATCATGGCCAGATTATATTGTGCCGCGAGCAATCCCGCATTCGCTGCTTCTGAAAATAACCTTAGGGCCTTGGAAAGATCCTTGGAGACGCCCTTGCCCTTATAGAAAAGAGACCCAAGCGCGAGCTTCGCCTCCAACGCCCCGGCGTCCGATGCCTTGCGATACCAATAGACTGCTTGTTCAAGGTCTTGCGGTCCGCCTGCGCCGCTGTGGTACATGGCACCGAGATGGTACATGGCGTGCGGTTCGCCGGCATTCGCGAGCTTAGTGAACAAGTTCCGCGCAGCGGCTATACGGCCGGCTTGGACGAGCGCGATTCCATCGGCGATGGATGATTGGGCATGGGCGTCACCGCTTGCCAAAATCGCAATGAGCACCCCAAAAGTAAAATTCCGTAGACGCCAGAATGTCTGTTGCGAGACTTGTTTCAGGGCAAATTTCATTTGTCTAATCTTCGATATGACAAGAGGTGCTTTAGCGCAATTTGAACCGTCCGGATTACATGCGGTATCGCTTGATACTGCCCAGAAATTTTAGCGCAACCAAGCTTCTATTTGCGGTTAAGACGATCGGCAACAGCCCGCAACCGTTGCTGCGCCTCCTCACTGCCCCAGATCTCGACCTGGCGTGCTACACGGGCGGACATCTGCGTTCGAATGTCGGCGCAAAGCCTTCCGAGACGCATGTTTTTGGATTCCGAAAAAGCGTCGGGTGATAGCGAGCAAAGGGAAACGAGACGTTCCCTGGCCATATCCTCGATTTCGCCATGTGCGCCAACTTCGTGAACCAAGCTTAGTGCGACCGCCGCCTCTGCCTCGATCATTTTGCCCGTGTAGATGAGGTCCGAGGCGATAAAGTCCCCCGCGATAAAACGAAGCAACTGATCGCCATAATAGG
>JAJFJB010000267.1 GCA_021774435.1 Alphaproteobacteria bacterium | reverse complement strand
GTTTTGCCGGCATCGCCTGCGTGCCCAACCATGATGTCCCGGCCGCGGTCGCGGAGATCGACCGGGTCGCGAAGCGCGGCGGCGCGCGCGGATTGGAGATTGCCAACAGTCTCGACATGTTGCCGCTCTATCATCCGGACTGGAACCCATTATGGGCCGCGGCGGCGGCGGCGAAGCTGCCGGTCCATGTGCACACAATTGGCCAGCGAAAGACGGATACGACCGGCTTCGCGCCGATGCAACAACGCCAAGCCTTTGCGGTTCAGATTACGAGCTTCCAGATGGGTATGTCGCGTGTCTTGATGGAGGTCATCTTCGGCGGCGTTCTGGAGACCTATCCTGATGTGCAACTGGTCATCGGCGAAAGCGGCATTGGCTGGATTCCCTACGTCCTGGAACACATGGATTTCGAATGGGAGGATCAGTTCAAGGATTTGACCTTGAAGATGAAGCCTTCCGATTACTGGCATCGTCAATGCAAGGCGACCTATCAGTCCGACAATGTCGGTCTTCGTTTGCTTGATGTGCTGGGTGAAGAAAATGTGATGTGGGGGTCGGATTTCCCGCATCCTGATGGTGTATGGCCGGATTCACAGGAATTCCTGGAACGCGAGGTCGGGCACCTGCCCGAAGCGACGCGGCGTAAGGTGATCTGCGAGAACGCCGCAAAACTTTATGGATTTCCGCTTAACTAATGCAAAAAGATGATAGCTGGATCACCGGCCATTACCTTGATGGTATGGGTGCGGCGGAGAAGATGAATGGCGCCTTGCTGCCGAAGGACTTAGCGGGCGAGCGTTGTGTCTGGGTGCAACTCAACATGAATGAGTTCGCCGCGCAAATTTGGCTGCGCGAAGAAAGCAGGCTGCCCGAAGTCGTTGTTGAAGCATTGCTCGCCGAGGAAACGCGGCCGCGTTGCATGATGGTCAATGATGGCGTCTTGCTGAACCTGCGTGGCGTGAATATGAACCCCGGTGCCGATCCGGCGGACATGGTGTCGGTCCAAATTTATGGGGAACGCCGGTTGATTGTCAGCGCACAGCGGCGTCGGTTGCGCGCGGTGAACGATGTTGAAAAACATCTACACGACGGTACCGGGCCCAAGGATGTGGGTGAATTGCTTGCCGATCTCTCCGACAGCCTTAGCGAGCGGATGAGCCATGTCGTGGCCAACATCAACGATCAGGTCGACCAGCTTGAGGAAGCGCTTGTGAATGAAAATGCTCAGCAGAACCGCCATGGCTTGCAGGAACTGCGCCGCGAGGTGATTGGGCTGCGCCGTTACATTGCGCCGCAGCGGGAAGCCATGGCTGCGCTGGCAGGCGAAAATATTAGCTGGGTGCCGGCACTGGAGCGCCAACAAATACGGTCTAGCGCCGACCGACTGACACTCTTCGTTGAAGAAATCGATCTGGTCCGCGAGCGCGCGGCGATTATTCAAGACGAACTGTCGAGCAATCAGTCCGAGCGCATGAACAAGAATATGTATGTCCTGGCCATTATCTCCGGGATCTTTTTGCCGCTGACCCTGATTACCGGTTTGCTCGGGATCAATGTCGCGGGAATCCCTGGCGCGGATTGGCCATGGGCCTTCGCCGCCGTGACGGGATTGATGGTTCTGTTTGGTATCGGCGAGCTATTTCTGTTGCGCCGCCTGCATTGGTTTTAGAAAAATCAGGATTGATGTTCAGCATCAAGCCTGATCCGGTCTAACCGCCAATTCAGCCTGATTCATCCAGACGGTAGATGCGCGTTGCCGTGTCATGGAACAGCTTGGCCTTCTCGCCGGCGGAAAAATTTGCGGCCAGACGTTTGAAAGAATTCCAAAGCACATTGTAGCTGCAGGAGATCTTATCGACAGGGAAGTTCGACTCGAACATGCAGCGGTCGACCCCGAAATGCTCGAGCGTGTGCTCGTACCATTTACGGGTCGCTTCACAGAGCTCCTCGCTTGTTGGCGGTTTCGGTTTCAAATGCCAGTTATAACCGTTGGTATCCATGTTGATGCCACCGATTTTGGCGACGACGTTGGGGCATGTTGCAAGGTCGGCAATGTCCGATTGCCATTGCGGGAAATACGAGTCCTGCTTGCCGGCATAGGGGCCCATTCCGACGGGACCGCCGAGATGATCCAGGATTATCGTCGTGTCCGGGAAGGCGCGGGCGAGGTCGGTCAGCTCTGGGATTTGCGGATGATAGCACCATCCTTCGAATGTCAAATTGCGCGGCGCCAGTTCGGCGAACCCTTCGCGGAATTTTTTGTCCAAAAACAAACCCGGTGTGGCATCGGCGCGGGAATTGCGCACCTGGTCGCTCGCGTCCCAGGTCCCGCTGCGCCGGATGCCACGATAGCGCCCGCCACCTGCGGCGATCTGTGCATCCAAGGTTTCACCCGCGGCGGCGCCCATCATCAAGTCGGCTGAGCTGATAATGCCTGCCGCGACGCGCGTCGATCCATACAGGCCCGAAGCGCTCATCGCCGCGATGCCATTGACGAATTCGACCTCGCCGACGAATTTCAGTGCCTCCGGCCCCTCCGAACGGTACATCGCGCGGCACTCGATGAAGACGGTCGAGACGATGTTATGACCGGTGTTCAAATCCGCCTGGATTTCATCCATCAGGTAGCGCGGCTCGACGCGCTCGTGACGGAATTCCCAGAGGTGATGATGCGGATCGCAGATCGGGAGATCGGGCTCCAGCGTCTCTTCAACTGTAAGTGCGAGCCATTCGTCATTCGTTGCCATGAGGGAGCCCCTCCATCTATCGCGTATTGGTTACAGGTGCGGTGATTGTCGAAAAGCGTAGAGTCTATCACCCGCACGCACAAGATTACGGCACCCTCTCTTGAATGTATGGGCAACGGTAAGCTCCCGCCACATACGTCAGTACGGTTTTTCCCCAGCCAACGTGATCCGATGCATCAGCCGTTTGTAACCGTGATAGTCGTTGATCGGGTTGTGTTGGGTCGCACGGTTGTCCCAGAAGGCAATCGTGCCGGGCCGCCACCGGAGCTGGCACGTGAATTCAGGCCGCGTCTGGTGTCGAAACAAGTGGTCGAGAAGCGGTGCACTTTCCGCTTCCGTCATTCCTCTGAATCGCACCGTGTGGCCGAAATTGACGAACAGAACTTTCTTGCCCGTAACCGGGTGGGTGCGCACGACGGGATGTTCCGCTGTTGTCTGCAAACCGCTATCGTCTTTTGGTGCATCGTTGCGACGGTCTTCCCGTGTGGCTGTTACGCCGGCTTTTTCGGAGCTGAACACGGCAATGAGGGGATCAAGCATGTGTTTCATACCGTCGGAAAGCGTGTTGTAGGCCAAATACATATTGGCCCAAATCGTGTCGCCGCCTCGAGGGGGTAGTTCTCGGGCGAGCAGCATGGTGCCCATCGGTGGTTCGTTCAGATAGGTCGTATCGGCATGCCAAAGCCCGCCGAAATTTGTGGTTTCATGAGGCAGTTTCAAGACCGGAACGATATCGGGGAAGTCGTCGAGTCCCTGAACCAATGGATAGGGCAGGATCTCACCGAAATTGCGTGCGAAGCCTAGATATTGCTCTGATGTGATGTTCTGATCGCGCAGGAAAATGACGAGGTGCTGGAACAGCGCGCCGCTAATTTCGCTAACCGTTTGCGCGTCGAATGGTTTCGTGAGGTCAACGCCGGACACCTCGGCGCCAAGCGCACCCGCAACGGGTTCGATCTTGATACTTTGGTGAGCCATGACGATGCTTTGGCCATCCCGGATTCAATTCCACCAATAAGAGGGTCTCCAGTTTCGCCGCGCCGCGCTTTGATCTGGATCATGCGACGTCGCCCAACCCGTATTTAATTTGGGAGTTGCTGAGCAACTGATGACGAACAGGGTTGATTTCGCGCAGGTTCTTTGCTGTGAGAACTAATTAGACGGGCTTTTCGCCTGCCAATGTAATCCTGTGCAGCAAGCGGCGATATCCATGGTAATCGTTGATCGGGTTATGTTGCGTGATTCTGTTCTCCCAGATAGCAAGCGTGCCGACTTCCCAATGGAGCTGACAGGTGAATTCCGGCCGTGTCTGATGTTTGAACAGATAGTTCAGGATCGGTGTGCTTTCCGCTTCGGTCATGCCTTTAAAGTGCGTGGTATGACCAAAATTAACATAGAGGCTCTTCTTACCCGTTACCGGATGGGTTCGGACGACAGGATGCTCCGCGATTGTCGGTAATTCGACATTATCTTTTCCACTATCTTTTCGCCGATCTGCCCGCGTTGCTGCGGCACTGCCTTTCTTGGCACTATTGATCGCAATGAGACCATCGAGCATCTGTTTCATGCCATCTGATAACGTCTCGTAGGCCATCATCATATTCGACCAGATTGTGTCGCCGCCTTGCGGTGGAAGCTCCAACGCCAGGAGCATGGAGCCCATGGGAGGCTTTTCGAGGTAGGCGGTATCTGTGTGCCATATCCCGCCAAAATTCGCTGTTTCGTCTTCTTTTTTGAGAACCGGCACGATGTCCGGATAACCAGGGATTCCTTTGACAAAGGGATAGGGCAGAATGTCGCCGAAATGTCGCGCGAAGATGAGGTATTGCTCGGACGTGATGGCCTGGTCCCGAAAGACGATGACACCGAATTCATAAAGGGCGGCCTTCAATTCCGCGATCGTCGCTGCATCGAGTGGATTGGACAGATCTAGACCCGGGATTTCCGCGCCGAGTGCTCCTGCCATACGTTCAATCGAAATACGCTTGTACCCCATCTACTCGTTCTCATGTTTTCCGTTTTTGGACACGGTCGCTTATTTTCTAGATAGTTGAACCTTCACGCAAATCTGTTTGCAAAATGATTGTGGATGGTTTGATAAAATCTCCTGTTAGACCGGTGTGCGCCGATATTGATTCGCTGCGCGTCTTTTTTGCCGATTGTCAGGTCGGCGGATGACTGCCGCTGCTGTAACCGAGCAACCTAAAGCGGACCTCGAGCGTTATTTCGTATTAGGTACGGTTACGTTGGCGACCATGATGTTCGCCATGGCGGTCACCAATTCCTATGTCGTGCTGCCGCAAATGCAGGGAACACTTTCGGCGACGCAGGATCAGATAGCCTGGTCCGTGACCTTCAATCTCGTTGCCATGGCGGTTATGACGCCAACCTCGGGTTGGTTGGCAAACCGGTTTGGGCGGCGTGCCGTCATGCTGTGGTGCGTTATCGGATTTTCCGCTGCAACATTCCTTTGCGGAACCGCGACGACGCTGGAAGCGCTCATTGCCTATCGTGTTGCGCAAGGCATTTTGGGCGCACCGATTACGCCCGTTTCCCAGGCAATTATTCTGAACATATTTCCACGTCATCAACATGGTCTTGCAACGGCTGTTTGGGGCATGGGGGTGGTGGTCGGTCCGATTATCGGCCCTACTCTCGGCGGCTTTGTTGCCGAAGCTTACAATTGGCGCTGGGTCTTCTTCATGGTGCTGCCGGTATGCCTTATCTCGATCCTGGGTATTTGGATATTCATCGTCGAGCGGGATAGGGACCGGAATATTCGAATGGACTGGATCGGATTCCTCGCGCTTGCGGTGGCTATCGGTTCGTTTCAACTCATGCTTGACCGCGGCGAACGGCTGGATTGGTTTAATTCGCCGGAAATCATTCTCGAGGCGAGCCTGACCGCACTCGGGTTTTATATTTTCATTGTGCACACGATGACGACCGAGGCACCGTTCTTGCGGCCGCAACTCCTGTTGGATCGAAACTTCGCTCTGGGATTAGTGTTTGCTCTGTTGTTTGGAGCACTGGCATTCGTACCAATGGTACTGCTACCGACTCTTTTGCAGGATTTGCGCGGTTTCCCTGATTCCATCGTCGGCGTTGTCCTGGCCTCGCGCGGTATCGGTAGCATGATTGGAACGGTCTTGGTTGTCTATATGGGACGTTTCGACCCTCGTATCAGTCTCGCAATCGGATTCGGCAGCCAATCGGTCAGCGGTCTGTTTATGGCGCAGTTCGATCTCAACCTATCGATTTGGGACGCCATGTGGACCAGCGCTTTTCAGGGGTTCGGGAACAGCTTTCTGTGGGTTCCGCTGACAATCCTGGCTTTCGCCACGCTTCAGCCGCGGCAGATGGGGGAGGCAACGGCCATATTCCATTTGATCCGGAATTTGGGCAGCGCGCTCTTCATTTCAATCTGCGTCGGCGTGGTCATCCATTATACGGGTGTCAATTATGCTGTAATTTCCGAGCACGTCTCGCCATTCAACCAAGCATTTCACATGCCTAGCGTCGCCGGCGAATGGAACATAGACAGCATCAATGGCTTGGCGCAGACGGAGCGGGAGGTTGAACGGCAAGCATCGATGATTGGCTACATCAACGCATTCTATTTGTTCTCCGCTGTTGCCATCGCGATCGTTCCCTTCATCTATTTTTTGAAACCCCCGCCCGCAGCCAATTGACCTGGAAGGCGTGATAGTCAATTTTACGGCGCGATCTAGCCCGTAAATTTATGCCTACGAACAGGATTGATTGAATGGTCGACAAGCCGGTCGAAGTTGATGATGCGGACAAAGTCTCTGTGCCTGAGTTGCCGGAGGATGCGGCCAAGAAAAGAATCTCTGGAGTCGTCTATTGGATCGCCTTGATACTCGGTAGTTTGGGCATTCTGATCGCGATCAATCAAACGTTCAGTTTCAACGCGTTCAACTACGTCCTGATCGACAACGCTTATTTCTATCTTCTTATCGCCATCTTCCTGTCGATCGCTTTCCTGTTGTTTCCGGCTCGAAAGAAGGACGTCGATCACGTCCCCATTTATGATTGGATACTCTTTGCCGTGACCATGGTGACAGCCCTTTATCTGTCCTACCACGGCGAGGACATGATCGAAAAAGGGTGGGATATCGTCGCGCCCCCTCTGCCGACCGCCGCGGCGGCGGTCATGTGTGTTCTGGCGCTGGAAGGCGTGCGCCGAGCTGGCGGCCTCGTGCTGTTCTTTGTCTGCCTGACCTTTTTTACTTTCCCGCTTTGGACCGATTATGCGCCCGGGTTCCTCTGGGGCGTCGGAAAAGAACCGGTCGAACTGGTTCGTACTTATGCCATGGGCTTCGAGAGTATCGTCGGACTGCCAATGCGGGTCGCCGGCAATATTCTGATCGGCTTTCTCGTCTTCGGATCGGCGTTGGTTGTCACGGGCGGTGGAGAGTTCTTCATGAACTTTGCGGCGGCCCTTCTTGGCAAGAGCCGTGGCGGTCCGGCCAAGGTCGCTGTCCTTTCGAGCGGCTTCTTCGGCTCGCTCAGCGGTAGCGTAATTTCCAACGTCATCACAACAGGGCAGCTCACGATCCCAACGATGAAGCGGGCAGGCTACCCGCCCGTATATGCCGCGTCCGTTGAAGCTTGTGCCTCGACGGGCGGGACGCTCATGCCTCCGGTGATGGGGGCGGTGGCGTTTCTGATGGCGGAGTTTCTGAATATTCCCTATGGCGACATTGTCATCGCCGCCGCTGTTCCGTCAGTTCTCTTCTATCTTGCCTTGCTGCTGCAGGTTGATTGCTATGCCGCGGTGAACGGGTTGCGGGGACAGCCCGCTGAAGAAATCCCCAAAATGTGGGATACGTTGAAGGATGGCTGGTTCTATCTATTTAGCCTCGCCCTGCTCGTCTACATGCTCGTATTCATGCGGATCGAGCTTTATGCGCCGTACTACACGACCATTGTTCTGCTCGTATCGGCAACGCTGTTCCGAAAGAAAGAAAAACGCTTCAATCTCGCGAAGTTTCGGGAACTCATTATCGAGTCGACGAGGATCATCGCGAATATTATCGCGATACTCGCGGGCATTGGTGTGATCGTGGGTTCGCTCGCCTTTACCGGTGTAGGAGGCGCATTTTCGCGTGAATTGATAGGGTTCGCGGAAGGCAATCTGGCTCTATTGCTGGCGATGGGGGCCTTGACCAGCTTCTTGTTGGGAATGGGCGTCACGGTAAGCGCCTGTTACATCTTCCTGGCCATAGTTTTGGGGCCGGCACTGATCCAGTTCGGCCTCGATCCGGTTGCGAGCCACTTATTCATTCTCTACTGGGGCATGATTTCCTACATTACGCCGCCGGTGGCGCTTGCGGCGGTGACGGCTGCGGTGATCGCTAAATCCGATCAGTGGCAGACCGGTATCATGGCGATGCGTTTGGGTTCGATTAAGTTCGTTCTGCCCTTCATCATGGTCCTGACGCCGGCTTTGATCATGCGCGGCGAACCGGTTGATGTCTTACTCACGATCTCGGCCTGCACGATTGCGGTCATCGTTATGGCAGCCGGTTTTGAGGGATACCTCTATTGGGTGGGAAGGATCGGCTGGCCGACTCGCATAATGCTGCTAATCGGTTCGGCTGGTTTCTTGTATCCGGATCCCGTCAGCTGGGGCGTTGGTGCGGTCGCCGTCATGGTGGCTTACGGCAGCCAACTTGTTAGCAGTCGCGCCAGCGCTTAGCGAACAGCGCAAAACCGATTAAATCGGCCATTCCGTCCGGATCGGGTTTTTCCCGTCCCAATCCAGGGCCGCTTCGGCTATGCGTTTAAACATCAAACCTTTCGGGCCGCTGGTTTCCGAAAGCTCGATGACCGTACCAGGATGCGTTTCGGTATCGAAATAGGCGAAGCGCCCTTCCACGCCAACATGTCCGGATTGTGCCATAGGCCAGCCAAGGGCGTGTGCTTTACGCACAACTTCATCGAAATGATCGCTCCAATAGGCGATATGCTGCAGCCCTTCATTGCCAGCGTCGAGGAAGTCGCGGTACAGCGACGGCGCGTCGTTGCGCTGCTGGATCAATTCAATCTGCAATGGGCCCGAATTAGCCAGGGCGATTGAAATTAGGGCGTTCGATGGCGTGCCGCGATATTCGAAATCTTCGATCGGTGTTTCTTCCAAATAGAACCAGGGACCGATGCCTAAATTGTCGGACCAATGCCGCATCGCCGCTTCGATATCTCGGACAACGTAGCCGTTCTGAGTAATCTTCCCGAAATGCCGGCTCATGGAAGTAACCTCTTAGAGTATGAGGCGCTAATCGTAGGTAATCGCGCCGGAAGGTACTTTGGGATCCAGGATCGAAAGAACGCGGAGGACTTCGTGGATGCGGGCTGCAATGGCTTCGTCAAGATGCAGATAATGCACCGAAAGGCCGCGATCGCTATTGTCTACGACTTCTGCCCATGCCTCGAATTCAAAGATGTCTTCGCTCGTGAGCGGCAGTTCGAAGCGGAAGGCAAACCGCTCACCGTTTGCTGGGGATTCATCGTAATTGGCCAAGCGAAAGCCGCTTTCGCTCCAGTCGAGCACAGGATGAGCGACATCAGCGATATAGACGTTCGCATCCGTGCTCTCGACTCTCTCGCCGCGCCTGTCGCGCCACCGGAAAATGTTGAAGAAGCTGCTGATGTTCATATCGCTATCTCAACCGATTGTTTGCGGTATGGCAATCCCGCAATTTGGTTAACGATCAATCGTGAATATCCCGATGGCTTTGTATCGCGGGATGGTTGTGGGTTCAGCTATTATCTAGTGGCACTGTTGGGGTAATTCCTGCCATCGCCATTCCTGCGGGACGGCCTGTGCTCGTGACCGCGCCGAAACGGTCATAGTAAAACTCCGGCAGCGGCCAACCATCAGGAACCGCAAGCCACAAGCGTAGCAAATGGCGTTTTCGAGTGGGCTCCGTAAAATCTTCGAATGCTGTACGCGCATGAAGAAGCGTTAGATTATTGATGAATTGGATGTCACCGGCGCGAAAATCCATGCCGAGCTTTAAGTCGGGTTGATTGGCGAGCGATTCGAAGAGGTCTAGTGCTTCATTGAGCGCAGGCGTTAGGTCAGGCACATCTTCGTGCCGAGGGGCGGAATCGATAAAGCGCCGAACGAAAGTCGTCGTCAGCCGACCTTCGTGTAGACAGAACACGGGTGCGGAATAATGAGGTAGTTTACCGCGCGGTACCTCACCGCGCCTGTCCCTGACAATAGGCTTTGACAGTTCGGCGACCAAGTCCGGGCGTAATGCCCGCATTGCATTATAAATGGCGGCGACGCTGACGATGCTGCTTCCGCCACCGGATTTCGCGGTGCGCAGGCATAAAAGACCGACAAGATCGGCGCCGATATCCGTATGGAACGGCAATGCGGCATGTGAGCGGTATCCGCCACGGCTGTTCAGATCGTGGAAATCTCCCCCGATGTCTTTCACGTGCCCGAGCAAATGTCCTTCCGGATTTTGCGAAACGGGGTCGCCAAGATGAAGACCCAATCCCCAATAGGCACGCACGGTGGTCTCGCGTGACCACCGTTCGACCGGTAAGCCGCGCAAAAGGGCGAAGCCGCGTCCACCGATTAATTCGCGTCGGAGAGCCTCAAGGGCGGGGTTTAGGTTTGGTAGCGGGAATGCCGCGCGGCTGATTTTGTCAATTGATATGGATTGCGAGCTTGCAACTGCTCGCTCGATTTCAACGATCTCGTCGGCAGAAAGGGTCCTGAGCCAATCTTTGCGCTCGCGTTGATCATTACCGTGCCAGACACAAGGGCCAGAAATACGTTGTACATCTGCAGTGCTTGGGTGGGTTTTGTCCGCAGTCGCCATGGACGCCATCCTTATCGGAATTCGTATGACAATTCGCACATTTTGTAGACCCGGCGTCAAGAAAGGGAACGGCACATCGGCTCATATTATTTTTAGCAGGGCATGACGGGAACCGCGTCTGCGTTTAAATTGCACGCGGTGATTATCAAGGGAGTACCGTAAATAATGATGGATATCGCAGGTGATGCGGAACGGGCGTATTCAGTGCTTGAGTCTGGTGGGATCGCTATTTTGCCCATGGATGTGGGCTATTCCCTGACGGGTGGCTCGGAAGCGTCACTCGATAAAATATTCACGACGAAGGGCCGGACGAAAGAGAAGCTCAACGCCATGATTGGCGATATGGCGATTCACAATGAGGTTCATGTTCTGGATCAGCGGGGTCGCGATATCGTTCGTGCGATCACTGAAGATTACGATTTGCCGCTTGGCGCCATAGCACCCTGTCGTTCCGATCATCCATTGCTTGCGAAACTGAGCCCGAACTCGTTTGAGCGCAGCACGAAGTCTGGGACGGTTGCCATGTTGATAAATTCGGGCCCGTTTCACGCTGCGATCAGCAAATTGAGCCTTGAGCGAGGCCATCCTCTGTTTGGATCCTCGGCCAACCGTTCGCTAAGCGGGACCAAATTTCGTGTCGAAGACATCGAGCCTGAGCTTCGCGCAATTGCGGATATCTGCATCGATCATGGTTTACGCAAATATCATTTGTACCGCGCCTCGTCGACGTTGCTTGATATCGAGTCCATGACTGTCGTGCGCTATGGGGCCGCCTTTGAACTGATTGCCGATGTTTTGCGGCGCTATTTTAATATTGAGCTGCCGCCACCACCGCCGGGATACATTCACGATCTGATTTCCGGTAACTATAAATCGGCATAAAAGGCGCTTTCAAGCCGTTCTATGATCCGACACCGTAGTGTCGGATTACTTTACACTTTGACGGTTCCGTCAGTGCGGGTTGGAAGGGCCTGTATCATGCTGAAAGTAAGTATTTTTTTACCAGTATTTTCAAGGTTTGGCGTGATCACTCGGTAGGGCTCCAACAAGAGTGTCGGAATACTTTACAGATCACCTGATTCTAGCTGTGCTAATATGCCCTGCTAACCAATAAAAATTCGGAAAAACAGTAGGTTATAAAAAGTCTGTTAATACGGTATAGTTCTTGCGTCAGAATTGCGGAATGATTAAATCGATAATAAGTTTTCCCGGTCACATCCGCGTCGAAGCTCTTGCGGCGAAATTCTATTTCCCGTGGTCCGGAGTGTTAGCGATTTATCGAGTTATCAGGTAACTACTTGTGGCGATTGATGAAACGCGACAAGGGGCAGGACATCAAACTGGCTCAATAGAGCCGGCGCTTCAACCTGCCGAAATTGTTCATGCTAAATCGGGCATTCCGCTTTACTTGCCGAACGGACGATTCCTCGTCGACGCCACTTTCCATCAGCACGGCGATGACCTTCGAATAGTTGGCGGTGATGGTGAAATCGTTTTGGTGCGCGATTATTTTCTGTTCGATCCGCCACCAGCGATCGAAACGGGCAGCGGCGGCTGGTTTTCACCCGAACTGATCGCATCGTTTCTGATCTCCGAGGCCGCGGGCCAGTATGCGCAAGTCGGTGCGAATAACAGCGCTGAAGCGATAGGCCAGGTCCAGATCCTGACCGGTACGGTTTTTGCCCGCCGCGTCGATGGCACGCGCGTCAGTCTCCAGGCCGGTGATTCGATCTTTCAGGGGGATGTGGTTGAAACGGGTGCGGATTCGACCATTAACCTGATTTTCGTCGATGAAACGACCTTTACCCTTGGTGGCGACGCACGGCTGGCAATCGATGAGTTGGTTTATAATCCGGCGACCGAGTCCGGGACGTCAACTCTATCGATTTTGAAAGGGGCGTTTGTCTTCGTCAGCGGACAAATCGCTCATACTGACTACACCGACATGAAAATTAATACGCCGGTGGCGACGATCGGTATCCGTGGCACGACCGTTGCGGGTGATGTCAAGGCCCCTGGCGAACGCAGCCAGTTTACGGTTATCGATGGTGAAATTGAGGTTGCGACCCGGGTCGCGTCGGTAACGCTCAAGGATGAATTCGCGACAACCTATGTCGAAAGTTTCGACTCGGTTCCCAGTGAACCGCAAATCCTGACGCAGGATCAGATCGAACGCGATTATGGCGCGGTCAAGGAAGCATCGGGCGGATTCTACGACGGTGGTGCGTTGGAGGAAATTGCGCCAGAAGCGGGCGAAGACGTTACGCAAGTAGGCGACGGCGATCTATTCGACGCCGACTTCGGCGTCAGTTTCTCAGACTTCACGGCTGTCGCAACGCGGCTCGATTTTCTCGGACTTTTAGAGCAGTTCCGCCTCGATCTACCCGCCAGTTTTTTTTCAAGCGATGACGACGATAGCGAATTTTTCGCTAGTGGAGGCGTTAGTGAGCCCAGTCTCGGGAGCGGTATTGCACCGAGTACGTCAGGCAACGACGTCATTATAGGTAACCCGAACCAGCCCAATACGATCGATGGCGGCGGCGGTGACGACACGATTACGGGCGGTAATTTCGGCGATCTACTCGCAGGTGGTGAGGGTAATGATCAAATCGATGGCGGCGCCGGCGATGACGTATTGTTCGGCGGCTCTGGCAACGACATCGTTTTTGGCGGTGCCGGCAACGATGTTCTGATCGGCGGCTCGGGCAATGGCGATGACTCGTACGATGGTGGAGACGGTGTCGATACGGTCAAATACACCAGTGCAGTAAACGCGATCGAAGTCGACCTGAGTTTGGGCTCCGCAAGCGGCGTTGATATCGACAGCGATGTTCTGAGCACGATCGAGCATGTCATTGGTGGTGAAGGCGATGATTTGCTGATCGGCGCTGACGGCGAAGAGACACTGGAAGGTCGTGGTGGTAGGGATACCTTGGTCGGAGGCGAAGGCAACGACACGTTGATCGGTGATGGCGAAGGTGTCGATCTTGTCGTTGACACAGCTGATTATAGCAGCGCGACAGGTCCGATTGCGATTGACTTTACCGCC
>JAJFJB010000266.1 GCA_021774435.1 Alphaproteobacteria bacterium | reverse complement strand
CAACTGGCCGGGCCAGCGAACGGTTTCCCACTCCCGGTCGTCGATGTGAATCGCTTCCATGGGCTGGTGCGTTTCTTTCGACACGATACCTCTCCTGAACGACATTGATCAGGCGTTAGTTTAGTCTGGATCGTTGAAGCTCGCCATTATTGAAACAACCGTGTGGATCGCGAAAATTGGTCAAACGGTCGCGGGTAGATTTTATTAGTGGCGGCGAGGGCTCGTGTTTTCTAGGGTAACGTGAAACATGAGGAGACGTTCGACATGAACCATGTCCGCTATATGGACCGAATACGCGATTACTATATCGCGCAAGGATATGAGAAGCCCTATCAGTGGGCGCACTTCGAAGATGTTCCCTTTACACCGCTGAAGAAGCCGTTGTCGGAAAGCAAAGTTACTTTGTTTTCCACGTCAGATGTGTCCATCAAGCGGCCCGAAGGCGAGGAACTGCCGGCAACAGAGACAACGGTAGGGGATGTGTATTCCGTGCCTTGGGATACGCCTCTGGAGACTCTCTACAGCCGGCAGGAAAGCTTCGACCGGTACGCGACGAACCTGGACGACCTCAATTCCTATTTGCCGCTGACACGGATGCAGGAATTCGTCGAATCCGGGCGAATTGGCTCGGTGACGGAAAATTTCCATAACGTCAATCGCGGCTACAGTCAGAAGCTCATGCTCGATACATCCGCACCGGCGGCGTTGGAAATGTGTCGGGATGAACGGGTAGATATCGCTGTTCTGACCCCCGTCTGACCTGTCTGTCACCAGACCGTGAGTCTGGTTGCCCGGCATTTGGAAGAAAATGGAATTCCCACCGTCATCATTGGCGCGGCGCGCGACATCGTTGAGCATTGCGGGGTTCCCCGCTTTGTCTTCGTAGACTTTCCTTTGGGAAGCCCGTGTGGCGAACCCTTCGATGTCGATATGCAAACGCGCATCGTTGGCACGGCGCTTGATCTGCTCGAATCGGCGGAGAAACCGCGAACCACGGTCACCATGCCGCTTTCCTGGACCAAAGGTGAGGCCTGGAAGGACACGGTGTTCACGGTGGAACAGCCGTTCCTCTCCGGAGAACAGGTCAAGAATTGGGAAGCGCGCAAGCAACGTTATCGCGAACAAAAGGCATAGATCGCCGCGGCCCTACCGCGAAGAGGGATAAATGACGACTAAAGACTTTACGCTGGGAATGAAAACCGAGCGCATGACGGATATTGCGCTGGCCTTCAAACAGACGGGCGCAATTCTGGCTGCAATTGAATTGGAATTGTTTACGCATATCGCCCGGGGCGCGGGGACTCTTGGCGAGATCGCTGCGGCTTTGAACATGGATGAAGAAAAAGCGGACCGACTGCTCACGGCCTGTAAGTCGATAAAACTCGTGCGCGAAGTCAATGGCCGTCATGAGAATTTCAGCGACGTGGAACGCTACCTGGTCAAGGACAGCAAGACCTACTTCGGCGATTATCTGGACTACATGGCGCATCGCGATTACGGCGCCTGGGAGCATATCGCCACCAACCTGACAGCGGTGGCGGAAACGAACGAAGATGACGACCGCACATATTTGAGCCTCATGCAGGACCCGGAAAAGGCGCGTGAGTTTACGGTTGCCGGCTATGAGGCCTCAATTGGCCTCGGTCATAAGCTGGCCAAGGAATTTGATTTCTCCCAATTCGACCGCTGGTTGGATCTTGGTGGCGGTTCGGGGTGCTATGCGATCGCCGCGTGCGAACGCCAGCAAGGCTTCAAGGTCACGGTGCTGGATCAAGCCAACGTCATCGCGATTGCGCGCGAATTCATCGACAAACACGGGCTTGCTGACAGGATCGACACAAAGCCCGGTGATTTCTTCGGCGACGCCTATCCGACCGGGTACGACTTGGCATCCTACATCACGCCGTTGCAGGGCTATATGCCGGATAAGGTCATCGCGTGCCTGACAAAGGCGCGTGACGCGCTGAAACCGGGCGGAACAATTCTGGTCGTGGACTACATGTTAAAGGACGATAAAACCGGTCCGATTGATCCTGCCTTTGTAAATTTGTTTGGTGTTCGCGAAGGCCGCTATTTGGGCAGAGTCAACACAGGCGCCGAGTGGTGTGAATTCATGAAGGATGCGGGCTTTGTCGATGCCGAATATCGATGGTTCACGCCACACCAGCTGGGTCTGATTACGGCACGGAAGCCGGGTTAGCTTCAATTTCGGATACGTAAAATGTCTCGTTAAGCGGTGCCTTTGAGTAGGCGCGCCACGATTTCTTGCCGTCCAAGCAGATTTACGACAAAGAGCCTCACAAGGGGTGAGCAATTTGCCAATTCGTCCCGTAGTTGGTCGATTGGCATTTTAAGAAGCGTGCAGCCTTCCGGCCCGGCAAGAACCGTTGCCTTGTAGATTCCGGAAACGATACCGCCGTCACCGGTAACTTGACCCTCATTGATGTCGACCCGATGCTCGCCTATCCGTCCTTCGACGGAGCCCTTTTGGAGGAAATAGAGGTGTGTCGCGCTTTCGCCTTCGCGATAAATGACGTCACCCTCCTTAAAGATAATCGTCGATTCAATGCTCACTGGGGGTCTCCAATGGTTTTATGGCTTCCCTTAGATGACAAATGGCGCGCTTTGCGACGCGGCGTAGGCGCGGTGCGCGGCCTTGTAGAGAGATTTGATACCGTCGGCGGTTTTCTTTTCTTCAACAATCTCATTCCGTGGACTGCTGTCTTGATCTTTAGGTTTGTTGGACTGGGTGCTGGCACTTCCATCCGGACCCCACTTTCCGGTGGAATCGCGAAATAATCCAACTGCCGCGACTGCCAGGACGGCTGCATTCGGCCTGGGTCTTTCCTTGTCTGCAGCAAGAACCAAGTCTTGCGTCCAGGGCGGCGGTGGTCCGATCAGGGCGTTGCGCATGGCCGTCAAAGTGTTGTCCGCTACTCTGGTTTGCGAACTGATCTCGATGTCAGGAAGCGCGGTAGGCCTTTCGGGGCTCAATGCTGTCTCGGCGCGTTGAACTGCGTGCGAGAGTGGTTCGGTGGTTGCCGGTCGTAAAGCGGCATCTTCGTTGGTTGGGGCGACGGATGAAACCGTATTCTCTTGCGCCACCAGGCGTTCAGGAACTTCGACCGCTACCCCGGTTTCGGCTATGGTCTTTGATGCGATCGTTCTTTTGACCTCGCCGTCTGAATACACTTCCCGCAATATTCCGCTCGCAAGCACGTCTTTCGCAACGAGGAATGTCGATTGAAGGGAGGTGTTAGGGTCAATTTCCATGGCAGCCTAATTCGATAGAGCGTCAATTACTTTGAGTGTTCGGTTGGCAAAAGACGCGATCCAGGCTCGAATTAACAGAGGTGTGTTTTCCAGCGCCAAGTCTAGATCCTCGCGCGGCAGGGCGACCAAAGATACTTTGTCGATGGCCGTTGCGGTGCCGCCATATTTTGGTGTTTCCGAAGGATCTGCTATTTTAAACAGAAAGGCGGCATCGCCCAGCATATCGCCGGGACCGCATTCGATTGAAAACCGCCTCTCCTTGTACTCCAATGAGACGGACACTTTTCCTGATTCGATGTAGAATACCGTTTGCGATGGTTCACCCAAACGAAAGATAATCGTGCCTGGGGCATAAGTGTGCTTTTGGTTCTCAGGCAGTTCTACCAAAGGCGTTGCTCCCTCAGCTTACGCACCAAGAATACGCCCGAAAGCGCACCTTTTTCTACAATGTATAAACCGCGACAGGGTCCTGCACACCACGCACCGTTGTCTCGCCAATACGTCGAGCATCCGCACCTGACATGAGGCCAGCAGTGCTTTCCGTGAAAAGAACGGATGTGCCGAAGTCCTTGTTCATCTCTTCCAGCCGGGCGGCGACATTCACCGCATCGCCATAAACGGTATAGCTCTGCCGGCCGCCGCCGCCGATATTGCCGGCCATGACATTTCCTGTCGCAACGCCAATCCTGACGGACAGGTCGCGCCCACCAAATTTTTTTGTATTCACGGATGCCAAGATATCGTGGGCGGCACTGACCGCGTGCGACGCGTGTTCCGGGTCTTCGACGGGCAGGTTAAATGTCGCGAGCAGTGCATCGCCCTGGAACTGGGTAACGATCCCATTGTGACGGCCGATAATCTCCGTCGCCGTATCGAAGAATTGATTGATGACTTCGACCGTCCCGCGGGCGCCGGCGGTTTCGGTCATTTGCGTAAACCCAGCCAGATCGGCGAACAGAACCGTTGCCGGGCGTTCTACGGGCGCTAGAGCCCCCTTATCTGCGATCATCGCCGAAACGACCGATTCGGGGACATAGCGCCCGAAGATCTGTGAAATCGCGGCGCGGTCCCGTTCGGCTTCCAATTGCCGGAGCACCGTGTTCTTCGCGCGGCGCATGACGATGGCAATGAGTATGGCGACGACGATAAAGGTGAGTGATTCCTGAAACCGGCCGCCAATTGGCGCAAACGCAGGGCTGAAAAAAATGTCATAAAACTGCTCTTGGGTCGGGTTGGCCGGAATGTCGCTCCAATTAAAGACATTCGACTCGTTCCTTGTAATCCAGGCATAGGTGCTCAACCAACCGAAAGAGCCGGCGAAACCCGACCAAACAAGCATGCCCGGCGAAAAGCTAAATGCTGCGACGGCCAATACGATGAAGTAGTATTGGAACACGTCGAATCTGAAAATCATCATCTGAGGCAAGTTTGCCGTGGGAAACGACTCGCTCAAAACAACCGCCAGAGAGAGCAGGGCAATATCGCAGGTAATAAAAAAATACTTTACCCAGGGGCGGTCCGCACCGCTGCCGATGACAAAATAGTGCAGTGCCCCCAGCAAGGCGAACGTGGCGAGAACCGCGGTGAACTCGATGGCGCGATCAAGCGGCCTAGACGCGATGAGCCAGAGTCCCATGAAGATGATGGCGACGATACGGCCCTTGATTGCGAGCTTCATACCGCTGCGTTCGACTTCCTCGAAGGTTGCGGTCGTACTTTCTTGCGCTGTTGATTCCATAAGTTTTACGCGGCGATCCCGTGCGGTTATTGGCAGATTATCGCATAGAAATCTGCCAACTATATGAATACCTCGTATGTGGGTTTTGTGATTCAAGACTTGGCACAGCAGATAGAATTGTCTTGGCTAGCACTGCAAAGTCCAAAACCGAGGGAAGCAAACACAATGCCGGTGTCGAACAAAGACCCAAAACAGGCGCTCGAGGGCGTAACAATTCTCGATTTCACGCGAGTCCTCGCCGGCCCGTATTGCACGATGACGCTGAGCGATCTCGGTGCGGATGTCATTAAAGTCGAAAATCCGAAGGGTGGCGATGAAAGCCGTAGCTTTCGGCCACCGTCGTTCGGCGATGAATCGAGTTATTTCTTGGCGGTCAATCGGAACAAGCGCAGCATTGTACTTGATGTCGCAACATCGGATGGCCAGGCTGTTGCCCGCGATCTCGTGTCGAAAGCCGACGTCGTCATCGAGAATTTTCGGACCGGCATCATGGAACGCTGGGGATTAGATTATCCAACCCTCGCGGCGCAATACCCGAGCCTTGTCTATTGTTCGATCTCCGGATACGGGCGAGAGGGACCGCTGTCCGATCGCGCAGGGTACGATCCGGTTATTCAAGCGGAAAGCGGTATCATGTCCGTAACGGGGGAACCGGATGGCGACCCGATGCGCATGGGCGTTTCCCTAACCGATATCATTGCTGGACTGTTTGCCGGGCAGGCCATTCTCGCGGCCCTTTATCATTGCCAGGCAACCGGAGAGGGGCAGCGGATCGACGTTCCTCTGTATGATACCGGTGCGGCGATGCTCGTTCCCTTTGCAAGCGCCTTTGTCACGGCGGGACACAACTTCACACGGTTTGGGAACAGCAGCCCTTTCGCGCAGCCGATCGGTATTTATCAGGCCTCCGACGGGCCTTTCGTTCTGACCGTGGGGAACGACAAGCTTTTCAGAAAACTGTGTACGGACGTTTTAAAGATGCCGGACCTTCCGGACCGGCCTGAGTTCCTCAACAACGAACTGCGCGCCGGCAATCGGCCCCAACTGTCGGCGATCCTGAACGATATTTTTTCCCGCGATACGCTGGACAATTGGATCGAGGCGATGCGGCAGGCCGGTGTGCCTGCCGGACCAATTCGTACGGTTGGCGAATCTATGAGTTCTTATGAAACGGAAGTCCGTGGTCTGGTACGCCAGGTGCCGCATGCGGCGGCTGGCACAGTACCCGTGATTGCGTCGCCCATGAATCTCTCGGGAACACCTGTGCGAGACCCCGTTGGCTCACCATTGCTAGGGCAACATTCAGAGGAAATATTGAAATCTGTGTTGGGTTATGACGATCAGCGCATTTCGGCGCTTGAAGCGTCGGGAACGGTTCGGCTTGGAGGAAAATCGAACGATGCCTCTTAAGTCGCTGCCCAATATCTTCCTTTTGGCAATGGCAGCGGTTCTGTTTGCCTGGGGGCCGGCGGCCGCGCAATCGAAAGCCAAGGCACCCGTGCTCGACTCTGAGCTCAAGCAGTTTATTGCGGCCATGACGCCGCTGGCCGATGAAAAGCTCGGGTCGCTGGACGACAAGATCGTTGTGATCACGTTCTTTGCAAGCTGGTGTCCACCATGCCGGCCCGAGTTCGGGCACCTAAATGATGTCCGGAATGTTTTTCCGAAACAGGATGTCTCTATCCTGGCTATCAATCTATTTGAAGATTTTTTCAAGAAGGGCCAAGCGCGCCGCATGATGCGCTTTCTCAATGCGACCCGGCCGGAATTCCCGGTATTACGCGCCGAGGATGACAGCCTCGTCGAGACGAAGTTTGGCGGTGTCGACCGAATTCCGACCGTTTTTATCTTCGATCGAGCCGGCAAGCCGGCCTTCACATTTATTCATCAGGTCGATGCCGAGAAAACGCATGCGACCGCGGAAGAGGTAACCGCCGCTCTGCGTAAGATTATCCGATAACGTTGTGGGCTATTCTTCTTTTGCCGGGTGGGCGTCCTGCCAGCCTGTCGGGTCGTTGAGGAATTCCCGCACGGCTGCCAACGCCTTCTTGTCGAAATAGCCTTCTTCTTCCGCACATTCCACAACATCCCACCAGGTCGCGAGGGCGTGTAGCTTGATGCCGTTCGCTTCCAGGTTTTCGATCCCCTTTGGGAAAATGCCGTAATGGAAGATCACGAAAGTGTGGGCGCATTCGGCGCCGGTTTCGCGGATACCTTCGACAAAGCTAAGTTTGCTACCGCCATCGGTCGTTAAGTCTTCCACCAGCAGCACGCGGTCGCCGGAAATCATCTGACCTTCGATTCGGGAGCCGCGTCCGAAGCCTTTCGGTTGTTTGCGGACATAAGCCATCGGCAGCATCAAACGGTCGGCGATCCAGGCGGAGAAGGGAATGCCAGCGGTCTCGCCGCCTGCGACAATGTCGATCGATTCGAAGCCAATGGCTTCCTCGATGAGTTCGGCCCCCATATCCATCAGCTTTCCGCGGGCGCGCGGAAATGAGATGAGGCGGCGGCAATCGATATAGACCGGACTGGTGCGGCCGCTAGTCAAAATGAAAGGGTCTTCCGGCCGGAACAGGACGGATTCGGTTTCGATCAGAATTCGGGCGGTGATGCGCGCGGGGTCGGCGGCCATCTCAAACCTCTTTTGTTTGCAGGTGTTCTTGTTTACGGGATCGTACCGCTGTGCTGCAAGAACCCGTTGCGGTTCCATGCATTAAATTTGGATTTCAGTTTGCGCGGCGGCGGACCACATAATGGCCGTTCTCGAAACCATCGAATAGTTCATCGATTGCCGGATGGCGAATTGGCTCGCCGCTGAGGTCCGAATCCAGATTCTGTTCGGCGACGTAGGTGGTGTGCGTCGCGTTATGCACCAGCACATGATACCAGGGCTCGTCCCGTGGTGGTTTTGA
>JAJFJB010000265.1 GCA_021774435.1 Alphaproteobacteria bacterium | reverse complement strand
CCGGTCACAAGCAAGACGCAGCTCGTTGAAGACCTCGAAACTGGCTGTACGCCGCCCGCCGATTGGCGCATCGGCACCGCACACGAAAAATTCGCTTATGATTTACGCGACTTCCGCCCCCTTCCCTACGAAGGCGTACCGGGCATCCGCGGCCTGCTGGAAGGCATGCAGCGTTTCGGATGGGACCCGGTCATGGAGGGCGAACACATCATCGCCCTGAAATCCACGGACGGCGGCTCCGTCACGCTGGAGCCGGGCGGGCAATTCGAACTGTCCGGCGCGGCGGTGGAAACGCTCCACATGACCTGCCGGGAAGTCAATCAGCATCTCGACCAGGTCAAGGAGGTGTGCGCAGAGATTGGTGCGGGGGTGATCGGGCTCGGCTTCAATCCGAAATGGCGGCGCGAGGATATCCACTGGATGCCGAAGGGCCGTTACAAGATCATGCGGGCCTATATGCCGACCAAGGGTACACTTGGCCATGACATGATGCTGCGAACTTCGACGGTGCAGGTCAATCTGGACTTCGATACCGAAGCGGACATGATCAAGAAGATGCGCGTCGCCGTCGCGCTGCAGCCGATCGCCACAGCCTTGTTCGCGGCCTCGCCGTTTACCGAGGGCAAACCGAACGGCTTTCTCAGTTACCGCAGCCACATCTGGACCGACACCGATCCAGATCGTTGCGGCATGCTGCCCTTTATCTTCGAAGACGGATTCGGCTTCGAGCGGTGGGTCGACTACATCCTTGATGTGCCGATGTACTTCATCTACCGCAATGGTGAATATAACGATGTCAGCGGCCTTTCCTTCCGCGACTACATGAATGGCCAGCTGCCGGGGCATGAAGGCCAGGTCCCGTCGATTGCCGACTGGATCGACCACATGACAACGGCGTTTCCCGAGGTCCGGTTGAAACATTACATCGAAATGCGCGGCGCCGACGGTGGTCCCTGGGGCCGACTTTGTGCCTTGCCAGCGCTTTGGGTCGGCCTACTCTATGATCGGACGGCGCTCGATGCCGCGTGGGATTTGTGTAAGGACTGGACCGAAGAAGAACGCGAATTCCTGCGCGCGGAAGCACCCCGGCTCGGCCTCAAGACGCCCTTCCGCAATGGCACACTGCAGGACGTCACCAAGGAAGTGATGAAGATTGCCCGTCAGGGATTGAAGGCGAGGGGCCGTCTCGACCGCAACAAACGAGACGAAACCGGATTCCTGGATGTCCTGGACGGCATCGCGGAAAGCGGTGTCACACCCGCCGAAGAACTATTGCAGGCCTTCCACAACGAGTGGAATGGCGATATCGACAAGATCTACGCGGCCTATTCCTATTAGATCAGATCACGGTCTGTTGGAATCGCTTTCGCGATACAACAATCGTGTGAATCTGATCGATCTTTTCGAAATTAGAGCACCTTACACAGCATTAGATGGAACCAAGATTGGACCCATCTAATGCTGATGTGACCTAAGTACCGCTTCTGAATTCCGGCCCGTTCGGCAACAAGCGAACGCCGTCGCGCAAATATTGGAACGGGTACCGCGTCGAATCGACGATATGCGCACCCGGCGCCAGGACAACCAACGTCTTCTCCGCAATCGGATCGAAATCGGCCCGGAAATGACAGGTGCTCTTCAGCGCAAGGATCTTTTGTTTCTCTGGCGCGACGCCGATGTGGCGGAAGATGTCCTGGTCATAGGCCTGCATTCGCTTGCTTGCGACCACGATACGGACACCGCCGATCGTCAACAGCGCCGTGGGTCCGATATTGATTCGGCGCCCGCCGATGCTGCGGCCCGTCGTCAGAAACCGACCATCGGTCAACGCGGTTACGATGAAGGTGCCATGGAAGGGCTGAACGCCTTCCGGTCCGTGCTTGCCACCTAGATCAACCGTGATCTCCCCGCCCTCACCCGCTTCATGCGCGGCGGCGGCGGCGTCCGCATCCCACATCACGCACATCGCAACCCCTTGCGCATCATGCCGTACCAGCGCTTCCAATAGTCCCGTCGTGTCACAAGTACCGCCGCAACCCGGATTGTCCTGCGTATCGGCAAGGACGACGGGAAGGCGTGCCGTCTCCGCAATCCGCATGGCTTCGACGACGGCCTCGTCCGGTTGCATAAGCGGTTCGGCAAATTCTTCTTCCTTGCTGTTCACCATCCCCGCCAATCGGTCAGCCGCCGCATCGGCCGCCGCCTGACTATAGGCATGGCAAACAACCGCCGGGCCGCACTCCTTCAGGTCCGACGGCGGAAATCCTGCAGCATAACAAAGATTGAGTATTTCACCGTCCTCACCGGCAACCGAAGCCTCAACGATGCTTTTTGACGGCTCGATCAAGGTGCACTGGAAATTCAGGGGCAGCAGAAACGGTATCCGGCGAATTGCCCGGCCGGCCGGAATGCCATCCCGCAGCACACGCTCGAGTATTATTGCGGCGCGGCTGCCTGTACCCTGCCGGTCAATATGGGGGTAGGTGAGATACACCGCCATGCCATCGGTCAGCTCGACCATCGCCTCGGTGATGTTGGCGTGATAATCCAGACTCACGACGACAGGGATGTCCGGACCGACGCAGGCGCGCACGCGGCGCAGCACCTCACCTTCCGCATCCTCATGGGTGAGCGAGCACATTGCCCCATGCAGATCGAGGTAGACCGCATCGACGGGCATCGCCTGCGACAACATGCCGACAAGTTCGCACACGATGCGTTCAAAGCAATCGTCGGTGATGTAACCGCCGGCGCCACCCTGACCCCAGATCAACGGAACGAGTTCATGGCTCGCCTCAACCGTATCGAGGAATCCCGACATCCCGAAGGTCGCACCTGTCGACCGCTCGATCACTTCTTCACGGCGCGCCAATGGCGGCATCTCGCCGCCAGCCTCGTAATAGGCATAATCAGTTCGCATGGGCACGAAGCAGTTTGTTTCGTGGCTATAGCCGCCAATCGCAATACGGGCCATTTGCGCTACTCCTTTTTGGAATGTCTACTCGCAAATCGATGCGCGGTGGCTGTTGGTTGCTTCGACATCCAGTGCGCCGCCTTTCAGGACAACACCATAATCCTCAAGCGCCCTCGCTTGGCTGACAATACCATCCTTGATGTCCTGGAAAACCAGTTCAGGCTCCCGCTCCAAAGGGTTTCCCCAGCCGCCCCCGCCAGGCGCCATCATTTCCAGCCGAGAGGGCGAAATATGGCGCACACCGTACGCAGGGGGCGTCATCGGATCGCTGTCATCGGGCGTCACCGTCATCCGGCCCATCGCGCCGTCCGCGCCACCGTTGATGCCAAAACCGGTCGGCATCGAATAGCCCTCACCGCGGAAGGCATATTGTACCGGCGCCAGTATATCGACAGCATAGTCGCCGCCCGCGCCGCCGCGATACTTGCCCGGCCCCGCCGCGTCACAACGCAGTTCCTGACGAACGAAACGGATCGGAAAGAGCTGCTCAAAGGTTTCCGCGTTCGGAATGTGCAGGCCACAAAGGCTGTTCAGACCGCCCTGCTGCGGGAAGCCATCGCGGCCGTCCACGGCACCCCCACCCGACGAGCCGAACCAATGATACATCACGAAGGTGTTCCCATCCTCGCCGATGCCCGAAGTGATCGGGAAGGCGTTCTTGCCCCACCCGGCACAACTCCGCGTGCTGTCCGCCTGCGCCAACGCGCGCCATACCGCGTGAATGATCTCGCACGCGGGGAAAACTGTCGACATGGTCATCGGTGCTGGCGGCAATGGATTCACGATCGTGCCTTCCGGTGCGACGATCTTAACGCCACGATAAGTGCCTTCGTTTCGCGGAATTGCCGGATCGAAATAGGACGACAGCGCCATATAGACGGAGGAATAGGTGTTGGCGAAAGAGCTGTTCTTAAAGCCTTGGATTTGCGCGTGCGATCCCGTGAAATCGACAGTAAGCGTATCATCTTCGACGGTCAGGGTCGCGCTGATCCGGATATCCATCGGCTCGAAGCAATCATTATCAAACCGGTCTTCACCGCGATAGACGCCATCAGGAAGTGCCGAGATCGCTGCACGCAAACGCTTGTCCGCATGCTCGAGGATACCTTCCATATAGGCGAGACCTTCATCACGCCCAATGTCTTCCAGATGGGACTCGACCTGCTCGGCACCAATCCGGGTCGCCCCCAGCATGGCGCGCAAGTCACCATCGAGATAATGCGGCGTACGGCAGTTGAGCAGCAGGAGCTGCCAAAGATCGTTTCGAATCTTTCCTGCCTCGACCAACTGCAATGCCGGCAGGCGGATGCCCTCGTGAAATATTTCCTTCGCTTCGGGATTATAGGTGCCTGCCGCACCGCCGCCGATATCCGACTGGTGAGCGCGAATGCAAGACAGCGCCACGAAAATGCCGTCGCAGAATACGGGCCGTATGATGACCCAGTCGGGGAGATGGTTTCCGCCCGCTACATAGGGATCGCTGAGCAGGAAGGCATCGTCAGGACCCAGATTATCGCCGAAACTTTCCAGCAAGGCGCGAGCGGCGAAGCCCCCGCCGCCGGTATGGATTGGAATGCCGTCCGCCTGCGCCACGACGATGCCGGTTCGGTCCGTAAGAAAACACGAAAAGTCATGCGCATGATTGAAGATCGGGCTGCGCGCCGTGCGCGTCATGACCCAGCCCATCTGTTTGGTGATGTGATCGAGGCGGTTCTGAATCAGCGCCAATGTGACGGCGTCGAGCGCCATGTCAGATTCCCCCATCGTTAAGTCGGATCATAAAGTTGTTCGCTTGATCGACGTTCAGAACGTCGCCCGAGCCGATCGATACAGTCGTTGTCTTTTCTTCAATCAATGCGGGGCCGACAATTCGATGACCCGGCCGTAACGCCTCGCCGAGATAAACATCGACCTCCCCACGATCATCTTCCACATATATGCTTCGCCGCTCGCTGGGTTTCGCCGGATGCGCGGCTGGATCAACTGTCTCCGGTTCTATTTCAGGCAGCACCCCGGAACCAACTACCCGCATCGCAGTCATTTCCAGTATGCCATCGGGCTGTACATGACCGAACAGTCGGTCGTATTCCGCTTCGAAACCCTTTCGAATTTCGGCTTTATCCAAACCGGTTGACGATACGGGCACGCGTACGTCCCAACTCTGTCCGGTGTAGCGAAGATCGATTTCCCGAACATGTTCAATTCGAGGTGCGCCACTCGCCTCCAGCTCCGCCGTCGCACGGTCTTCCAGCTCCCTATACGTGGCCGCCAGTTCCGCTTCGGGAGCATCGTCGAAACGGGCATAGCGGGTCCTGACAAAATCCAGCCGCAAATTGGTGTGCAGCATGCCCAGCGCACAAAACACGCCGGACAGGCGTGGAATATATACGCTTCTGCAGCCGAGCATCCGGCCGACGGAAGCGCCATGCATGGGCCCCGCGCCGCCCGCCGCAACGAGTGTGAATTCACGGGGATCGTGGCCACGCTGGATGCTGATCCGTTGCAAGGCATGCAGGAGATGCTGCTCCAAAAGGCGAATGATCCCCGAGGCCGCCGCGTCGAGATCGATAGCAAGTGGTTTTGCAACAGCACTTTCAACGGCGGCTGCGGCCAACCCCTCATCGAGCGTTACGGCACCCCCTGCATAGGCACCCGGCTTTAATCTGCCCAGGACGAGCAGTGCATCGGTGACTGTCGGCGCGGTGCCACCCAATCCATAACAAGCGGGCCCCGGACGCGCCCCGGCCCCCGCCGGTCCGACATACAGCAGCCCGACCTCATCGACACCGGCGATCGTGCCGCCGCCTGCGCCAATAGTGTGAATATCGACGGACGGCAACGCGAGTGGATAGCCTTCTACCTTGATTTCATCGCTGACCGCGACATCGCCGCGATGCATGAGAATGGCGTCGCAGCTTGTCCCCCCGATTTCCATCGAGATCAGATTGTCCGAGCCAATGGACTGCCGGTAGAAGGACAGGCCCCCGACTCCGGCGGCTGGCCCGGACAACAGGAGAGATACCGGTCGCGCGATGACACGCTCCAATGGAATTACGCCGCCGTTGTTTTGCGTAAGAAGCACCGGGCGCCGGAGACCCAGGTCACCAAGCCTTGTGTTGAGCGCCTGCAAATAGCCCGCTGTCCGGGGACCAATATAGGCGTTGACTACTGCCGTCGACGTCCGCTCATACTCGCCAATCACTGGGGCAATTTCCGTTGATGCGGAGATCCATTGCCAGCGGTCCTCCAACAAGGCGTGGCAGGCTTGCTCATGGCTCGCATTCGCAAAGCTGTTGAACAAACAGATCGCGACGGATTCGACATCCTCACACGCGAACGTTTCGGATGCTGTGACGACATCTTCCGACTGAAGCGGTGCAAATTCGCCGCCGTCCGCGTCGATCCGGCCGCGCACCGGCAATCTCAGTGCGCGCGGCACTAAGACAGGAGGGTTTGGTTCGCGATGCGCCCAAACATCATCGCGCCAGCCGCGGCGGATTTCGAGGCTGTCGCGAAAGCCTTCCGTCGTCAGCAAACCAACTTTCGCCCCTTTACGTTCGATCAAAGTATTCGTCGCAATCGTCGACCCATGCACGAACAATTCGCAACGATTGAGAATATCGGAAACGGTACCGCCGAAATGCGCCGCCGCGAGTTCCAGCGCCGCGATAACGCCATTTGCAGGATCCGCCGGCACGGAAGGCGTCTTGAATACCGACGTCGCGCCACCCTGATCGATCATCACCAGGTCGGTAAATGTACCGCCGACATCGACACCGATGCGCCAGCCGCTTTCCTCCGCCACCCTATCACCCCCCAATCAGGCTAATGTTCTTCCAATAAAGATCCGAAGCCGGCGATACGGTCGTTGATGCCATTCTGCCGCATCGCATACCAATAGGTCGCGGTATTGATGGCCGGTACCGGCTTATCGAGCCAAAATTCCGCCATCGGCGCGAGGTCTGCGAAAGCAAGGTTAGTGCCGACCTGCAGGATCGCCTCGACCTGCGGGTCGTTCAATTCCATCACGGCATCCCGCATCTGTTCCGCCGTCACATGTGCGATAGCTGTTGGACTTTCACTCTTGAAGCCCTTGATCGCCAGGACCTCAAAACCCGTCTCCGAGAAAAACTTCCGCACCTCTTCGTCGCCGACCGGCATATAGGGCGTCATCACGGCAATACGCTTGATATCGCCGTACTGACGCAATGCCGCCTGCGACGCGTCCGAGCCCATTGTGACCGACATGCCGGCGCGTTCCTCAAGCTTGGCCTTCAATTCGATGGAACCCGCGAGACCGCCCCAGAAGGTTTCCGACGACATGCCCATGACGACATGACCCGGCCGGGCCGTCATGACCCGGTCGACCGCCTGCATCAGCTCGGCACGAATACGCTGCATCAAGATTTCAAAGTCAGCGTCGCCGCCAAGCGGATCGTCGGGAATGTGGATGCGGGAGAAGTGGCTCGTGACACCATGTGGACTCATGGCGTCGAATTCCGGCTGTACGATCGTATTTGTAGATGGCGCGATCACGCCAAACTTCATGCGGTAGCCAAGCCGATCAACCATGGCCGCTCCTTCCGTCGCTTGGTTTACGGCGTAATGACGCCCTTGCCCGTCGCCTGCTGGTCGAACAGGTTATAGGCTTCCTCCGCCTGATCCAGCGTCCAGCGGTCGGTGAACAGTTTGCCGACATCGATCTTTCGGTCCGCGACAAACTCCGCGCAGTCCGATTGACCGTTTTTCGAGAACGTCCAAGACCCGACCAGTGTGATCTGACGGCGTAGCAGATCGCCACTGACATCGAGCGTCACGTCACCGCGCTCGCCGACGAAGCATGCCGTACCCCAGGACCGGGCCGCCTGCACGGCAGCTTGGCGTGCTTGCGGCGCGGAGGAACAATCAAGCGTCTTATGCGCGCCTTCGCCGTGCGTGAGGTCGCGGATCGCCTCGACCGGGTCGTTCGAGTCGGCCCCAATTACCTCATGGGCACCGAATTGCTTCGCGAGTTCCCGGCGCTCCGGCGAAATATCGAGGGCGATCACACGCGCCCCCATGGCGACAGCGAGCTGCGTAGCCGAAAGCCCGACCGGCCCTTGTCCGAAGATCGCAATCGTTTCGTCGCCATGCAATGACAGTCGCCGCAGGGCGCCGTAGGCCGTGCCCGTACCGCAGGAAATCGCCGCGCCCACCTCGAAGGAAAGCTCGTCCGGCAGGGGCACCAGCGTGCTCACCGGAACTTTCATGTATTTGGCATGCGCGCCATGCCCGCCCGATCCGAACACCGTCGCTCCGTCAAGGCACATCTGCGCCCAACCCGCCGAGCAATGCTTGCAGGTACCGCAACCTTCATAGTGATGATCCATGACGCGTTGACCAACGCGTGCCTCATGTTCGGCGACGCTGGAGCCGACCGCTGCGACAACGCCGCAGGGCTCATGGCCCGCGATCACCGGCTCGGCACTGCGCTTAACTCCACCGGCGGATCCGCCCGCTTCACCGGTCCGACGGTACTGATGCAAATCGCTACCGCACATGCCCGACGCTTTGATCTCCAGCACGACCTCACGGGGTCCCGGCGTCGGATCGGGAAATTCCCGGATTTCAAGTTTGCGGTCGCCTACAAAAACCACACCCTGCATGGTGCATTCCTCCCTGCTTCGGTTTTGTTCATTGCCGCAAGCTTACCCCATAAGCGCCGCGACGCCAGCCCAAGTTGCACGGCCATCCGCGACGTTGTAGACGCAGGAGTACTAACGTGAGGGAGACCGCCCGTGCAACGCCACCCGATGTACGACGATGATACCGAGACCGTTCGCGATCAATTACGCCGCTTCGTCGCCGAGGAAATTGAACCGAATGGCGAAGCTTGGGAGGAAGCCGGCGAGTTCCCTCTCGAACTGTTCCGCAAGGCGGGCGCAGCCGGACTCCTCGGCCTTGGCTTCGACGAGGAGTATGGCGGTGCTGGTGGTGGTATTCTCTATTACTGCTTGGCGCGGGAAGAATTGGCGCGTGGCGGCTTTGCCGGTGTCCGTGTCGGGTTGATGGTGCATGGCATCGGGCTCCCACCAGTTCTGGCGCTCGGGCCGGATGAGATGAAGAAACGGGTCGCTCCAGCCGTGCTGGCGGGCGAGAAGCTGATCTGCCTCGCCATCTCCGAACCCGAAGCCGGCTCGGACGTTGCCAACATCAAGACGGTCGCAAAGCGCGACGGCGACCATTACGTCCTCAACGGGCAGAAGATGTTCATCTCCAACGGCATGCGCGCGGATTACTACACCGTCGCCGTGCGCACCGGCGGCCCCGGCATGGAAGGTCTGTCCCTGCTCCTAGTCGAGAAGGGAACGGAAGGCTTCGAACAAACGCCTCTTATGAAATCGGGCTGGTGGACATCCGATACGGCAACGCTCTATTTCAATGACTGCCGCGTGCCTGCGGAGAACTTGATAGGCGAAGAGAATGCCGGTTTCCGCGGCATCATGAACAATTTCAACCTGGAGCGGCTCGGCATTGCCGCGACCATCGTCGGATCGACGAAATGTATATTTGAAGAGACCAAACACTATGCTTCGGAACGCCAGACCTTCGGAAAACATCTTCGCGAGCATCAGGTAGTACGCCACAAGATTACCGATATCGCCATGCGCATTCAGGCCATGGAAGCCATGCTCGACAGCGCGATCTGGCGGGCCTTACAAGGCGACAAGGCGATCCCGGAAATTGCGCTTTTGAAAGCTTTCGCCGCGACTGAGCATGAAAAGTGCGCCGCCGACGCGGTGCAGATCTTTGGCGGAGCCGGCATTATACGCGGCTCCAAGGTCGAGCGCGCATTCCGCGAATCGAAAATTCTGTCGATTGGCGGCGGCAGCACCGAGGTCATGAAAGACTTGGCTTCAAGACAGTTGGGTATTTAAGGCGCGAACGCACGCCCACTTCCCCATGGCAATCTTTGCACCCCTGTTGTTCGTCTTTCTGTGGAGCGGCGCCTTCATCGCCGTACGCGCCGGTATTCCCGACGTCTCGCCGATCGCATTTTTGGCGGCCCGATTTTCGCTGGCGGCGCTTATTCTGCTTCCCATCACCTTCCTTGCCGGCGCGCACGGCGGCTGGCGCGACGTGCGTCGGCTTTGGCCGCACCTAGCGGTGTCCGGCATCCTGATCAATGGCGCCTATCTGTCGGCCGCTTATTGGGCGATGTTGGATATCACGGCGGCGACGATGGCGCTTATCGGTTCTTTGCAACCGTTGATGACCGCCTTTCTGTCCGGCCCTTTGCTGGGCGACCGGTTCCGCCCGATGCAGTGGGTCGGTTTCGCTTTGGGTACAGCCGGTGTCGCCGTCGTGGCCGGCCTCAACATCATCGATCTTGGCAATGTCGAAGGCGTATTATGGGGTTTCGGGTCCTCAGTATGCTTTGTCGCCGGAACCCTGTATTACGCGCGTTTCTGCAAAGCGTCGGCTTTGTTAACCACAAACTGCGTCCAGTTGGCCGCCGCCGCCGCGTTTTGTTGGCTGGTCGCATTCGGTTTCGAAGACATCCATGTTTCCGCGACCACCGTATCGTTATGGAGTTTTTTCTACCTCACTTTCGGCGTTTCGCTCGGCGGTATGGGGTTGTATCTGTTCATGCTGAGATCCGGAACCGCCGGCAGGGTTACCGCCAATTTCTACGTTACCCCCGGCCTCACCGCGGTTCTCGGATGGTTAATTCTTGGTGAAACCCTGTCACCCAATGCCCTGGCGGGATTCGCCCTCGCGATGCTCGGGTTGTGGTTGATACACGGACAACGCGAATCGCTTAACGGTTCCTGAAGGAAGCATTTCTATACTTCGCGCGCCAACCAATTGAGGGCGCGAAAATGGATACGATCGAAGAATACACGGCACAGGTTGAATCAGATTTCGAATCCGATGTCCGAGAAGAACTCGCTACATTCGAGGTTCTCGCGAGCAATATGCGCATCGGGGACGCCGAAGCAAACCTGGCCACGTTTCGCACCGGCCTCGACAGGCTTCTCAACCTGCGGTCCACGGTCGATATGCCACTGTTCGACTTGCTGCTACGGCGCCTAGAAAACTACGTCTGCGATCTCGACGCACCGACGGAAGATCAGATTAGCGATATCGAAGCATTTCTGGACCTGATGCACGGTATCCTGGACGGCGAAGTCGGCGGCGAAGTGAACGAAGCCGAATTTTTCCGCTCCTTACCCGCACCGCGCCCGGCCGATTTGGAAGATTTCCACCATCTCGATTTGGAAATTCTGGTTGTCGATACCAACAAAACCGCCATGCGCATTGTCGGCCGCGAGTTGGTGAATTGCGGCTACCGCGTCGCGACGGCGAACCGGTCCTTCGAAGCCCTCGAACTTGCAATCCGCACACGCCCCGACATGATAATCTCCTCTGCCGTCCTGGACGAGATGAGCGGTGTAGATCTCGCCAGCGCGCTGGCGGCCATTCAGTCGACCGAATCGATTCCCTGCGCAATTCTGACGAGCTTCGATGCCAATGACGCCTCGTTGAAGCGCCTTCCTGACTCGGTCGCCATCATGAAGAAGGGCGACGAATTCGCCAATGATTTCGCGGCGACGCTGGAACGGTTCGGTATTGCTTAAGCGACTATTTCAGACGATTTCAGGCCGCTAACGGCCGAGGCAGACAGGCCAAGCCAGTCCGCCAAAATTTCATCCGTGTGTTCTCCAATACCCGGTTCCGGCTGTAACGCCGGCGGTACGCTGCCAGCGAAGCGTAAGGGGCTCGACGGCAGGACGACCTTGCCCATTTCCGGGTGATCAACATCGTGCAACATGCCGCGTTCGTGCATATGGGCATCAGCGGTTACTTCCGGAAGGTCCCGAACAGGGGCGGCAGGGACACGGTTTTCCTTTAAGATCTTCGCCACCTCATATTTCGGCCGCTGCTTGATCCAGGGCGCAACGATCGCATCGACTTCATCTTCGTTCTGTCCGCGCAGGGCCTGTGTTGCAAATCGAGGATCGTCGGCGGCGTCCGAACGGCCGATCACGCCGAGCAAGCTCGTCCAATGCCCTTCCGTAACACAGATGACCGCGACGTGCCCGTCCGTGCATTCATAGACGTTATAAGGGGCAGAGCCTCGCGTCGGATGCCGGTTACCGCGCCGTTCCGGCTGGACCCAGCCTTGGTTATGCATACCGGCAACGTTACTGGCGAGGGCCGGATAGAGCGCCTCTTGCATGGCGACTTCGACTAACCGCCCCTGCCCGGTCACCGAGCGTTCGTACAAGGCCGTCGCGATTGCTGAGTAAAGATGCACGCCACCGAGAAAATCACAGATCGCCAGCCCGGCTTTGAGTGGCGGGCCGTCCGCGGGGCCATTGATGCCCATCACCCCGCCAACCGCTTGCACGGTCAGGTCCATCGCAAGATTGTCCCGGTCCGGGCCGCTAAGCCCGTACCCGGTGCCGGATGCATAGATGAGCCGGGGGTTCGCTTCCATCAACACCGCGGCCCCGACACCAAGCCGGTCCATCGCGCCGGGAGCAAAATTTTCCAGCAAAATATCGGCCTGTTTTGCCAAATCGATCAGCAGCGCCTTGCCCTCGTCGGCTTTGAGGTTGATCGCAATGCCGCGCTTGTTGGTATTGAGCGCTGCAAAAGATAGCGGCACCCCGAGCCCGCCACGCTTGCGCAGCGCCTCGCCTTCCAGCGGTTCGACCTTCACGACATCCGCACCGCCATGCGCGAGCAGGAACCCCGCATAGGGCCCGTTATAAATCTGCCCCAGATCGAGAACCTTTACGCCCTGCAGCGGCGGCGTTACCGGACCATCGATCATGTCTACCGCAAACTCGCACCAAGAATGTCCCGGGCAATGACGTGCTTTTGCACTTCACTCGGCCCTTCGCCGACGCGGCGGATACGCAGCTCGCGATACCAACGTTCGAGCGGCAAATCCTTAGCGACACCGAGTCCGCCATGAATTTGCATCGACCGGTCCACGACCCGGCCTGCGGCTTCCGACGCGATAAGCTTTGCAATCGCGGATTCGGTCCGGAACGGTTCACCCCGGTCGGCCTTGGCCGCCCCATCCATGACCAGCCACCGCGCTTGACGGATATCGATTTCGTTTTCGACCAACATCCACTGAATACCCTGACGCGACGACAGCGGCGCCCCGAAGGTCTCGCGGATTTTCGAATACTCGATTGCCATTTCATGCGCCTTGATCGCAACACCAAGGCACTCCGCCGCATAGGGCACGCGCTGCCGCGACAGCCTGTCATTCGCGATGGCGAAACCACCGCCTTCCTCGCCCAAAATGTTTTCGTGCGGCACGCGAAGATCCTCGAGTTGGATTTCCGTCGCGTATTTCGCGGAACGCAAGGTGTGCACGATCCGCCGAACGTTGAAACCTGGCCATTGTGTTTCGACGATAAAGGCGGTCACACCGGTTCGGCCTGGACCGCCGGTGCGCGCGAAGAGCAAGCCGTAATCGGCGCGGTCGGCACCACTGATCCACAGCTTCGTGCCGTTAAGCACCCAATCATTACCGTCTCGTACCGCGCGGGTCTGAATTGCCCGGCCCGGATCACTGCCACCGGATGGTTCGGAAAGCCCAAAGAAGACCCGCTTTTCGCCGGCGAGCATCGGGTAGAGATATTTATCCTTCTGCGCCTCCGTCGCTTCGAAAAGCTGCGCCTGCCGCGCACCCCCGAAAGCGTAATAACACGGTGCGTAGAGACCAGCGCGATGCTGGCTGCACTCGATGGCGATCAAGCAGCGAGTCACCAGGTCAATATCCGGCCCGCCATATTCCGGCGGCGTGTCGAGCCCGTAAAGCCCCATCTCCTTAACCTTATCGACCAGCTTTGTCAGTTGTTCCGGCGACACTTCATCGGCGTCGGGGTCGAGATCGGCTTCCAACGGTACGATTTCCTCGCGCACAAAGCGGCGCACCATGTCGACAATCAGTTTCTGTTCGTCTGTAAGGGCGAGATCCATCGCCGTATCCTTCCGTTCAATCCCGTCAAATAATCAATCGTTCCAACCGCCCATCAGCCTGGGCGCAGTTGCCCCAAGCTCCGCGTATCGATGTCGGTGTTCGCTGCCGGCAGTACACCGTGATCGCTCCAATAGGCCTGCAGCAGTTCAAAGTGCCGTGTGCGGTAGGCCATATTTACCTCAACACGGAACTGCATTGCACCAGCGGGTGGATCGTCCATTGCTTTCTGAAGCTCGCCCTTGAGCCCAAATAGGGTGCGCGCGCCTGCAACGCCGATATAGACAATGTCGCCGGCCTCGTTTGCCAGCTGATACACACCAAGATGGCTTGCAATCAGCTTGAGGCTCTCTGCCGTTAATGGCATCCACGGTTTATCGAGACGAACCGCCATCTCTATTCACCCGTGAAGTTAGGCGGCCGTTTCTCGAGCATCGCGGCGATACCTTCTTTCGCATCCGCGCTTTCCCGCGCCGCCTGAATCAGATCATCAACATCGTCGTGATTGATGCCATCGCGGAACGCCATCTCACGCACCAGCAACGCCTTCATCGCTTTCAACGAAAGCGGCGCGTTGGCCGCGAGCCGGTCGACGATCTTCTTGGTCTCGGCTTCGAGATCATCCGGTTCGGCAACGCGGCTGATGACCCCAAGATCGAGCATTTTCTGCGCCGGCAATGGATCGCCCAGCAGCAATATTTCCCGGCTGGCGACAGGTCCGCAAACCTCGACGAGTTTTTTTGCCAGGAACCAGGTCGGGGCCAGACCGATTTGTGATAGTGACATGCCGAAACGGGCCGTCGAGGACGCAACGACGAAGTCGCAATGAAGCGCCAATTCATTGCCACCCGCAATGGCCGCCCCTTGCACGACACCGACGATTGGCAGCGGGCAGTGTTCCATGGCATCGAGCATGCCCTCGACCGGGCTCTCGCCCCGCGCCGCCGGTGTGCGCTGGCGTTCCGCAAGGTCGATCCCAGAGCAAAACACATGCCCTTCGGAGCGCAAGACAACGACCCGCTCTTCTTTTGCCGGTGTTTCCTCGAAAGCTGCCTGTAACGCGTCGAGCATCTCGAGGTTGAGCGCATTCCGTTTTTCAGGCCGCGTTAACGTAATCGTGCGAATAGCGCCATTACGATCGATACGAATTGTACTCATCCCCGCCTCCAGCTGTTTTGCTTTTGTCTGATTTGATTAACCTTAATCGACACGACACCACCTATTCTTCGGTTTTCAATGCTGCCTTTTTGTCGCACATCACACCGGCGCACGCCAAATCATCGAATTAGAGCATTTGATTTCGATCAATGCCGGGGCAAGACCCAGTCGTTACTCATTTCATAGCGTTCCAACCAGGAGGCGCAGAAATGCCCAACGCAATTGAGAAAATTCAAGAAGAACACAGAGACTACGGACGCGTATTAAATGCTCTTCGGACCGCTGTGAAATCGTTGCGCGGTATCGAGTGGCGCCGCCAAGCGGGTCAGGAGCCGGACGCCGGCGCGAGCTATAAGTCTTTGCTCGATCTACTTTTTTCGATCGTTTACTATGTCCGGGTCTTCCCCGACAAATATCACCATCCAAAGGAAGAAGATTACCTATTTAAAGCGATCCGCGCGCGCGACCCGGCGAGTGCCGGACTATTGGACCAGGTGGCGCAGCAGCACAGTGTTGGCGCCCGGCTGATCAACGAACTCGATTCTGCGGTAAAGGCCTACGAAAAGAATTATCCCGACGGTCTCGACGTGCTGGAAGCCGCCGCGGAGAATTTCGTCGCCTCGCAATTCGAACATATGACCCTCGAAGAAGAAAAAATCATTCCGCTCGGCAAATCCGCCTTGAATGAGGGTGATTGGGGGGCAATCGATAATGCCTTTTCCGGCAACGCCGACCCTCTATTTGGGGAAAACTTGGAAGCAGGCTTCCGCGCCTTGCACGATCATATTGTCAACGCAGTGAACGTGGCCGAGTGACACCTTGATACCATAGCGGCAGCTCTAACCGGCTGAGGCGCGACGCTCTATTCTTCTGCATCACTATCGTGATGTTCCTCCTCTCTGTTATGAATTGTAGAGATGGACGAACCGGATTCACGGTAATTGCGAGCGAAGGAACGACGCGCCATGAAGTTGACCGAAATCGCCAAGGTCATCCGCAGTAAGAATGCGGGTCCGCTGCAGATCACCATCGACCTGATGTTCGAAGATCGCGAACGATACGACATCGCCGCGGCCTCGCCGGCCCTGTCGCAGGCAAGCCTCGCGCAACTATATGGACTTCGGCAGGATAAGGTCCGGGTCATTCCGTTTCCGCAAGCACTCGCCATTAAGTTCGTCTTCGACCGGGATATCATCTCCGGCGATCCCGGCGACAGCGATGTGTACGGCACGCAGCAGCACCGACCATTACTCGGGGTGGAGTTATGAGCGCAATAAGGAAACTACGGGACCGCTTCGAATCGAAACCAGCCGGCACACCCCTGAAGGTACTTGCTGCTTCGGGTCAGCTCGGATACGGCATCCCGGACACCGCCTTTAACGAAGGCCTGAGCCGCGAGCCCGATTTTATCGGCTGCGATATGGGGTCGGTCGATCCCGGCCCTTATTATCTGGGCGCGGGCAAGATGGCGACGGCGGAAGTCATGACTCGGCACGATCTGCGTACCGTATTGAATGGCGCGCGCAAACTTGATGTGCCCCTGATCATCGGTACGGCGGGAACTGCGGGGGCCAAGACGCACCTCGATCAAACGCTTCAAATCATTCGCGAGATCGCCCAGGAAGACGACCTGCACTTTCGTCTCGCGAGCATCGCCGCCGACATCCCCAAGGACATGGTGAAGCAGGCTTTGCGCGATGATCGCATGAAATCGCTTGGCACGATGGCCGACCCCTCGGATGCGGACCTCGACGCCACGACCAATCTAGTCGGTCAGATGGGTACCGAGGCCTTTCAGCGGGCGCTGAAGATGGACGCCGATGTCGTCATTGCGGGGCGAGCGTGCGACACCGCTATTTTCACCGCTATCCCTGCCTTGCTGAATTTCCCCCTGGGTCCCGCCATGCATATGGCCAAGATTGTCGAATGCTGCTCGATTTCCTGTACACCTGGCGGTCGTGACGCCATGTTGGGCACCTTGGAAGGGGACACCTTCGTTCTGGAAAGCATGAACCCGGAACGGCATGCGACTCCACTATCCGTCGCGGCGCACGGGCTTTACGAGCAAGCAGACCCCTTCTCCGTGCGCGAACCGGAAGGCGCGGTCCGCCTCGAAGGCATCGAGTTCGACGCAATCGACGGACACCGGGTACGCGCCCGTGGCGCACAGTGGGAGTCCGCGAGCCAACTCTCGGTGAAGCTTGAAGGCGCCTCCCTGATGGGCGAACGCGGCGTATTACTCGCCGGGGCCTGCGACCCGAATTTTATCGCTGCCATCGACGACATCACGCCGGCGCTCGAAAAAACGGTGCGGGAACTGCTCGGCGATACAGTACGGGAAGATTTCTCGCTCAGCTTTCGAGTCTACGGACGCGACGCGGTCTCGCTCTGGCCCTCAGCACCCGAAACGCCGCCGCACGAAGTTTTTATCATGGGGGAATGTATCGCAGCCACGGCCGAAGAGGCGCGGACGGTTCTCACCGTCTGCAAACAGTATTTCCTCCATTACGGCTTTCCGGGACGTCTCTCAACCGCCGGCAACCTCGCCTTCCCCTTTACACCGCCGGAAGTCGTGACAGGTCCCGCCTATCGCTTCAGCGTTTATCATGTCATGGAAGTCGACGATTTGGAGAGCCTGTTTCCGGTGGTAATCGAAGAACTCTAGCCGACAATCACACTCACCCGCAGCTCATTGACCGCTCCGCAGCAAGCGGCCCGGCAGCGCGCCCGTTGACTCGCCGCGACGCCAAACCGGAACGCCGGCGACAATCGTCGCGTCGAAGCCAGTCGCGCGCTGAAGTAGCCGCTTACCATGCGCCGGCAAATCATAGAGCACTTCGGGCACCTGCAACTGCAGAGCGTCGTAATCGACGATGTTGATATCCGCCCGCTTGCCCGGCGCGATGTAACCGCGATCCTGCAAGCCAATGGCTTCGGCATTCGCCGACGTCAGCCGCCGCACCATTTCCTCAATGCCGTGCTTCGGTCCTCTTGTGCGGTCTCGTGTCCAGTATGAAAGTGTATGGGCCATATCCGTCGCATCGCACATGACACCGACATGCGCTCCGCCATCGCCAAGGCCAATTAGAGTATTGGGATGCTCAAGCATCTCATGCACCGGCGCCAGATCACCGCCCGCATAATTCGTCGTCGGCCGGTAGAGGATACCACGTCCCTCATTCTCAAGCATCAGATCGTAGGCCAGCTCGGCGGGTTCGATGCCACGTCGCCGCCCCTCGGCCCCGAGGCTTGTGCTTGGGTCGGGCTCATATTGCGGCGGATCGCCAAACGGGAAAATCCGATCCCAGTCTTGTAGGCGCTTGAATTGCGGCTTCGTCACGCCCGGCTCAGCGATCAGCCGGGCTCTAAATGCCGGGTCGCGCAAAATTTCGACCCGCGCGTCGAAATTCAGGGACGCGACGTCTCGCCAACTGGGGCAGCCCCGAAACGGGTTCAACGACAGTTCGAAGCCGAGCAGTACACTCGTCGGCCTGCCCCGAATTTGGCCGGAAATCTTCAGGCCTTCCTCATTGGCCGCCGCGATCCGGTTGAGCAGATCTCGCCACTGGTCGGGATCGGAATCCTTTTGCAGCAAAGTGAGCGTCAAGGGCCGACCAGACCGCTGCGCGAGGCGCGTGAGCAGGCCGAATTCCTGATCGATCGCATCGCCATAATCACCGACCGACTGAATCCAGCCATGCCCGACATCGGCGACCGCATCGGCGATTTCGATTAATTCCGCCTCCGCCGCGCCGTAGGAAGGGATCGGTTCTCCCGCCGCGGTGCGGTGTTGCAGCAATCGTGAGGTCGAGAACCCGAATGCGCCAGCCCGAAGTCCCTCCGCCGTGAGCCGCGCCATTTCCGCTCGATCTTCCGCTGTCGCGTCTTCGCGATTGGCGCCACGCTCTCCCATCACGAAGACTCTGAGCGCCGCATGCGGAACCTGGGTCGCCACGTCAACGTCGAATTGCCGCCCGGCGAGCGTATCGAGATAGTCGGGGAAACTCGTCCATGTCCAGAGCAGCCCTTCTTTCATCACCACTTCTGGGATGTCTTCCACCCCCTCCATCAGCGAGATCAGCATATCGTGATGGTCAGGGCGCACGGGCGCAAAGCCGACACCGCAATTGCCCATCAGCACCGTCGTCACGCCATTGCAGGAGGACGGCGTTATCTGGTTCGCCCAAGTGACCTGTGCGTCGTAGTGAGTATGCACATCGACGAAGCCAGGCATCACCAGCCGTCCAGAGGCGTCGATCTCTTCCGTACCGGGTTCCGCTACCCGGCCCACAAGGGTGATCCGGCCATCCGAAATCGCCACATCAGCCGCTTGCATTGGTCCGCCCGTGCCGTCGACAACGGTTCCGCCACGGATAACCAAATCCGGTTTATCGCTCATCACTCGCTGCTCCACTTTTAATCTTTGCAAAAGCATACGCCGGCGCGGCCCTTTTCGTAAAATTGCAACGCGCGATGTTAATCGGGCGCGCAAGCCTTAATCGCCGCCTCAAAAACCTCTTTCGCACCAGGGCCACGTGCAAACGGGCTGATAATCGGCAGGTCGATACCGGACGCACGATAGGCCTCGATTTTTTCCCGGCATTCTTCGGGTGTTCCCGCGACGCTGGTCGCATCGACCATCGCGTCGGTGACGAGCCCGACGGCCGCCTTGCGGTCGTCCCGGGCCCAGGCCTCGGCGATAGCGGCCGCTTCGGCGGGGAAACCGTGCTCGGCAATCAGCTTGTTGTAACGGGGAAAGAACCCGGCATAGAAGGCGAGCCCCGGCCGCATGGCATCGAGCGCCTCTCTGCGCGTCTTGGCCACCGATGTCGGCAACAAGGATGTAATATCGACCTTCGACGGGTCACGTCCTGTTAGCGCTGCACCTTCGGCGATTTTTTCTTTTACCCAGGCACCTGTCCTGAGCGTGCTGCGCGTCAGGATGATGCCGTCCGCCACTTCGCCGCACAAGGCCGTCATCTTCGGGAACACCGCCGCGACATAGATTGGCAGGTCGGCGCGGCGCGGCGTGAACCAAAGATCGAAATTCTCGATCTGCACCGTCTCGCCCTGGTACTGCACCACGCCATCGCGCAGGAGCGCCCGAATAATCTCCACACTCTCCCGCGTCCGGCTAAGCGGTTTGCCGTACGGCACGCCATGTTCCGGTTCGACCTGAACCTTGTGGCTCGATCCGATCCCGAGAATAAAGCGGCCCTCGGACAAATCGTCCACGGACGCCGCCGCCATGGCAATTGTTGGGATCGAGCGCACATAAAGGCTGGTGATCGCCGTGCCGAGCTGAATAGTGGAGGTGCGCATCGCGCAGCCAGACAAGGTCGCGAACTGATCGCCACCATGCCCTTCCGCAACCCACGCCGACTCATAGCCAAGCGACTCAGCGAGTGCGGCGCAATCGACGATCTCGGCCGGATTGGGTCCGCCGGAGAACGCAATGCCTACTCGACCCATAGGAAACCTTCCTTTGTCAATCGAACCCGATAAAGTTTAGGCTAGCGGCGACGGCAACAAAAGCGTGGCAGTTTATGACCCGGACCATCACACTCTACGAGAATTTGCGCGCCGTTCCTTACGTGCCCTTCTATCTGGCTATCGCAAGAGGGGACTGGGCTCAAGAGGGTGTCGAGGTCGCCGTCGAAACGTCGCCGGCCATGTCGCAAACCGCGGAGGCCCTGCTCGACGGCCGCGCGGACGTGTCCTGGGGCGGTCCGATGCGAGTCATGGTGCATCACGATACCGACCCGAAGACCCCGCTTATCTGCTTCGGCCAAGTCGTCGCCCGCGATCCCTTCATCCTGGTCGGCCGCACGCGCAAGCGGCGGTTCCAGTTTGCCGACCTGATCGGCCAACGTCTCGCCGTCGCCATCGAAGCGCCAACGCCCTGGATGACCTTTCAGGATGACCTCGCCCGCGCGGGTATCGATCCCAGTAGTCTGCGGCGCATGAAAGACCGGCCCATGGCGAAGAATGTGACGGCTTTCAAGCGAGGCCAGATCGACGTCATTCAGGTGTTCGAGCCTTATGCCGACGCGTTGATCCGATCCGGCGCCGGTCACATCTGGCACCGCTTCGCTACACGCGGCGACATCGCCTATACCAGCTTCTATACCACGCGGAATTTCGTGCGGCGCAACCGAAAAACCTGCGAAGCGTTGGTGCGAGGAATAGCCTATGCGCAAATTGCACTGCATACCGAAACACCGACCGCAATAGCCACGGCGATCGCCGATTTCTTCCCCGACCTGGCAACGGATCACCTCGCCCGTATGATCAAGGGCTATCGCGATTCCGGATTATGGGCCCGCACACCGGCACTGCCCGCGGAAGCCTTCATCCGGCTGAAGGCCGCGTTGGTGTCGGGCGGTTTGATCGACTCCGATCCACCCTACCAACGCCTCGTCAATGCCAGCCTGTCGAACGCCGCCAAATAGAGGCCTGCCCATGACAGAAACCACCTTGAATGTCCCCGCCATCGATATCGCGCCCTTCCTGTCCGGTGATGCGGAAGGGAAACGTATGGTCGTTAATGCCGTAGCTGAAGCCTGCCGCGAAATTGGGTTTCTCGTCATCGCGGGACATGGCTTGCCCGCAGAAGATCTGGCACGCGCATTCGCGCTGACCCGAGCGTTTTTCGACCTCCCGCAATCGGAAAAGGACCACTGGCATCCGAGCGGCCCCTCGAAGCAGCGTGGCTACCATGCCTTCGAGTCCCGAGGCCTCGCACATACGCTGGATGCGAACGTTCCTCGCGACCTGCGCGAGACCGTATTCCTTGGCCCCATCGATGACCAGCGAGCGCATTACCGTGACCTGGCTGAGGCGCAACCCGCCTATTGGCCAAACACGATTCCCACAGAGCCCGCGGGTGTGGACGATGCGGTCACCAAAGTTTATCGCGGCTTCGAACGCTTATCGGCGGACCTGTTGCGGATCTTCGCGTTGGCGCTCGACATGCCGGAGGATCATTTCACCGATAAAATCGACCGGCATTTCTCGATCCTGAGCTGTCATCATTATCCAGCCCTGACCGAACCACCGCTGCCGAATCAGCTCCGTACCGGTGCACACACAGATTTTGGCGCGATGACTATTCTCGCGATGACGGAAGCCACCGGCGGGCTTGAAGTGAACATGCCGGATGGCAACTGGGCCGGAGTTCAGGCCGCCCCGCAGGAGCTGGTCGTCAATCTCGGCGATATGATGGCGCGGTGGACCAACGACCGCTGGCGCTCGACACTGCACCGTGTCGTAAATCCACCCAGCTTGGCCGATGCCATGAGCCGGCGGCAATCGATCGGTTATTTCATGCATCCCAATTTCGATGCGCGGATCGAGTGCTTTCCGACCTGCCTTGAACCCGGCGAGACACCACGCTTTCCCACCATCACCGCCGGCGAACATATCGCCATGAAAATCGAGAAGAGCCACAATGCTTGACCTGCAGAGCGGTCCCGAAGACCGTCGCGCCA
>JAJFJB010000264.1 GCA_021774435.1 Alphaproteobacteria bacterium | reverse complement strand
TTTTCCGCGATCATAATCGTCGGCGCATTCGTATTTCCCGTCGTGACGACCGGCATGACCGAGGCGTCGATCACGCGAAGGCCGGACATCCCCTGCACACGAAGACGGGGATCGACGACCGCCAACGGATCTTCGCCCATTTTGCACGTGCCGACCGGGTGATAAATCGTAGTCCCGTTTTCCTGCGCAAAACCGCGAATATCATCGATCGTTTCGATGGGTATGCCCGGACGGGTTTCCCCCTCTGAATATGCCGCGATCGCCGGTGCTGCAAATATCTCACGCGCCTGCTTGACACCGGAGAGTAATACCTGAAGATCGCTCTCGGCAGAGAGGTAGTTCGGCCTGATGAGCGGAGCTTCGAAAGGGTCGGGACTGGCTGCCATGATCGTCCCCCGGCTGTCCGGACGTCCCGGACAGATCACAAGCGACATGCCAGGTTCGCGCTCCAACTGATTTTTTACTTCCGGGTCGAAACTGACCGGGGCAAACAGGAATTGCAGATCGGGGCTGCTGAGTCCCTCGCGGCTGCGGCTAAACACCATCACGGTTGTCGCGCCAAAAGTCAGCGCACCGTCACCGCGCAGCACCCAGCGGGCAATTTCCGGAATGACGCGCGGCACGCGCGCCAGTTGATTTATCGTAATCGCGCCTTTGACCCGGTGATTGATCCGCACGACGTAGTGGTCCGAAAGATTGTCGCCCACACCCGGCAAATCGTGAACGACGTCAACGCCGAGCGACTGCAGATGCGCGCCCGGTCCAACGCCCGAGATCTGCAGTAGATGCGGCGAATTTATCGAGCCTCCGCTGAGGATCACCTCGCGCTCGGCCCGAAGTTCCCGGTCGCGGCCGCCCTGATGAAACGCCACACCGACACAGCGCTTTCCTTCGAACAGCAATTTCGTCGCCAGCGCGTCAGTTTCGACTTTCAGAGCCGGTCTGCCCTTTGCCGCCGCTAGAAACGTCTGCGCGGTCGACCCCCGTAACCGGCCTTTGCGCGTCATCTGCGAATAACTGACGCCTTCCTGCTGCGCACCGTTATAGTCCGCCGACAACGGGTGGCCCGCCTGTTGCGCGGCCTCGACGAACTTGTGTGTTAGCGGCAGGGTCGTGCGCGCGTCCTCGACTTCCAATGCACCGCCACGGCCGCGAAATTCACTGTCGCCCCCTCGATAATTCTCCGACTTCTTGAAAAAGGGCAGCACGTCATCATAAGTCCAGCCCTTGCAGCCACGTTGGGCCCAGCCATCGTAATCGGCTGCATTGCCACGCACATATTGCATACCATTGATTGAACTTGACCCGCCGAGCACCTTGCCGCGCGGCCAATGAATGCGGCGCCCGGACGTACCGGCTTCGCCCTCGGTGCTGTAGTTCCAATTGACGACCGGATGATACAGCAGCGAGCGCACGCCGGCGGGGATATGAATCATGGGATTCCGATCCTTCGGCCCGGCTTCCAGCAGTACGACCCGTGCGCCGTCCTCGCTCAACCGGTTTGCCAAGACGCAACCTGCCGAGCCGGCGCCGATTATAATATAATCCGCGTCCATGATTGCCCGCCCCCGCTCTCTCCATTGGAGCCGCAAGTCTAGCGTTCCGGTACCGGAAGCGCCAAATCGGACGCATTGCTAAACCGGTCTATCGCCTTTGAGCATCACCCGGTAGAGATAGCGCATTTGCGCATGGTCATAGTCACCATTCGCCTTGTGCAACAGGCAACGGTTGTCCCACATCACGAAGTCGCCGGGCTGCCAACTGTGGCGGTACTGAAATTTTTCCTGCGTGGCGTGTTGCAGCAACTCGTTCAGCAGATCGAGCGCGCCCGCCTCTTCAAGGCCCTCGATTTCTTCAATCCGGATAGGATTGAGATAGATCGATTTCCGCCCGCTCTCCGGGTGCGTCCGTACCAGCGGATGTTGCACCGCGTCGGGAACCTTCTTTTTCGCTTCATCCGTCAGCCCCATCAATTTCCGGGCGCTGTGCTTACTTTGATAAACATGCGTGCCCATCAATTTGGCGATCCGTTGTTTGGTCGCCGCCGGCAGTTTCTCGTAGGCCCGCTGCATGTTGACGTACTGCGTGTCGCCCCCGCTGTCCGGCAGTTCGATGGCCAGCAGTACGGTCGCCTTGGGCGGTTCGGCGGCGTTGGAATGATCAGTATGGTAGCCCGCTCCCGGAATATATCGTGTGCCGTCCGGATAACGGTCCTGATTGGACAAGTAATGAATCTGAGGACATTCCGGCAGCGCGAACTTCGTGTTGTGCTGCGGGAATACCTCGCCAAAATTCCGCACCCCCGCGAGCAATTGATCCGCCGTCAATTTCTGATCGCGGATCACCAAGACCGACGCATCGACAAACACCTGGTTAAGGCGTGTGCGCGTTTCGTTATCGAGCGGCTTGGAGAGATCGACACCATGGACCTCAACGCCCGTATGATCAGATAGTGGTGATATGTCGTAGGCCATTGCCGTCCTCGAACGTCGTCAACAAGCGCCAATCAGTCTAAATTTTATACACGTTCATGGCCAGCACGCGCCTGCTTCACGCAAACCTAACGCGGAGCCTCAGCGTGAATTTTACCTTCTGGAAACAGGTAATATTGTATAAACAGTCACTAAGATTACGCTCGTACGCGGCTTGACACTCATCATACGATACGAATTTTTCGCCAGATCGCAGTCGCAATTAGCGATGTTTCCGTTAAAGGCAACTATATGTTTATAAATTATTGGATTCGCCGTGCCGCCGGAAACATTCTCACCGACAACAGAGTTCTACCAAGCGACATAAAAATCTTAACGGCGACACGCTTCTTTGTGGCAATCTGGGTTGTCGTTTTTCACTATGCGGTCTACTTAAACATTCCACTATACGAATATACGTCATTCTTTCGGCACGGGTATTTGGGCGTCGATTTCTTTTTCACGCTCTCCGGATTTATACTCGCACATGTGTATTTTAGTTCGTTTCAGACAAAAAATTTCTCATACAAAAACTTTCTGATACGAAGGTTTTCTCGAATTTACCCGATACATTTTTTTACACTTATTGTTCTAATAATCTTCAGCCTAACAATACAAATTATGTCGCTTGATTTGGCGACCCACGTCCCATGGGAACGTTTTGAAAGAAACTTGACGCAGTGGGAGAACCTTCCCGCTCACATCCTATTACTGCACGGGTTAGGGTTTGGCGGCGGCGGTTGGAATTACCCATCTTGGTCGATCAGTTCGGAATGGTACGCCTATCTACTATTTCCCATCTTCATAGCCTTATGCATTAAACTCGGTAAACTGCATCCCTTCTCCCTTATCTTATTATCGTACATTTGCATGGCCGCCATTTATATAGGTCTGGAATTTGAGA